>DAOUVA010000334.1 GCA_030667885.1 Phycisphaerae bacterium | reverse complement strand
GACCGTGGAATGGCAATTCAGTCTATGAGGTCCGGTACTTATGTGCACCCTGGTGAGCAAATGACTTGCCTGGGCTGTCACGAGACTAAACGGCGTACCTCGAAACAATCTAATATTATACCGCTGGCTCTTAAGCGGACTCCTTCAAAAATTAGACCTGAAGTAGATGGCTCTAATCCTTTCAACTATGTCCGACTTGTGCAGCCGGTTCTGGATCGCAATTGTGTTGGCTGCCATAGTAAGGAAAAAGCATCTGACCTTACAGGTATTATCGAAGGTAAAAACGGCTGGACACGCTCGTACAATAATCTTGCTGAGAAGTACGGTTTCTATTTCCACGTTAGTAATGGTTCAATTAATACGGGAGTTCACGGCGGTACCAGGACAATCGCAGGCAAATTTGGAGCTCGATCATCAAAATTATTAGATTTTATGGATGAGCAACATTACGGTGTTAAGCTATCAGAGGAGGATTTTCATCGTTTAACGCTCTGGCTGGACTGTAACAGTGAATTCTATGGCTCTTATGAAAACACTCTCGCCCAGGCCGAAGGCCAGATAGTATGGCCTACATTGGATTAAGCTGTTTTCTTTCAACGGATTCATTCGCAAATAAAGGTTTCAGCAGTGAGTAAACAATGGGATAATTACTCATCATGAAATTTTAATCTTGGCTAAATTATTCAGGAGAAAATATATGAACCGCAGGGAATTTTTAAAGGCATCGATAGCAATTGGCTCGACATTATCTTTGCCGAGTTCTCGAGTTCTGGGTGCCAATAATGATATTCGCATTGGCGTAATAGGAATCGGTTCGTTTGTCAAAATCGGCGGCAAGGGACGAGGTGATATCAAGGACTTTAGAAAGATCCCGGGTGTCCGTGTTGCAGCGTTGTGTGACTGTGATGAAAACCACCTCAACTATGAATTGAACGAGTTTCGTAAGCGAGGCGAGAAAGTTAAGGCATACAGGGATTTTCGTGACCTGTTGGATGATAAGGAAATCGATGCTGTCTCTATAACAACACCGAACCATTGGCATTCACTGATGACGATTATGGCCTGTCAGGCTGGAAAAGATGTGTTCGTTCAAAAACCTGCCTCACACAACATCTTTGAGGGTCGCAAGATGGTTGAGGCCATGCACAAGTACGATCGCGTAGTACAGGCTGTTCATGGGCCTCGAAACAGCGGCGCAATTCAGGAATCGCTTGAGTATATCTGGAGCGGTAATCTGGGGAAAATCAAGTGCGTGTACGGGATTAACTACAGGCCGAGGACGAGTATTGGTAAGGTAAATGGGCCACAACCCACACCCAAGTCGTGCGATTACAATCTCTGGTGCGGCCCGGCCCCGAAGAAACCACTGATGCGCGAGCATTTGCACTACGACTGGCATTGGGACTGGGATACCGGTAACGGCGATCTTGGGAATATGGGCATTCATGCTATGGATGGTTGTCGCTGGGCCTTAAGGAAGAATGCACTGCCGAAGCGGGTAATAAGCATTGGAGCACGTCTGGGTTATGATGATGACGGCCAGACCCCCAATACGATGATCACCCTGTTGGATTATGAGCCGGCGCCTATTATTTTTGAAGTTCGCGGCCTGCCTCGCGATAAGTCGTTTAGACAATCGAACTGGGAAAAGAACGCAGGGGTAACTATGGATAAGTTCCGCGGGATACGAACAGGATTCGTAGTGCAATGCGAAGGTGGTTATGTGAAAGACGGGGCGGCTTTTGACAATCAAGATGGATTAATTAAGGAATTCGCCCGCGAACAACCAGATTGCAAAGAGAACTTTGTCAGCGTTGTTCGCAGCCGCAAGGCCAATGAACTGCTGACGGATGCCCTGGAGGGACATCTCTCCTGCGGGCTGGTCCATTTGGCGAACATTTCATATCAGGTTGGAAAACACAAACACAATAATGAAATCCGCCAGGTTATTAAAAGCAAGGCGGAATTTTCTGAGTCGTTCGAACGCCTGATTGAGCATCTTTCCGTCAATGAACTTGGAGTCAATACAAAATTGCTTGCTTTGGGTGCAATGCTGACAATGAATCCCGATACAGAGAGATTTACCGGCACAATGAGTAAAGAAGCGAACAGACTTATTTCACGAAAATACCGCAAGCCGTTCGTCGTGTCTGAAAATGTATAATAGTAGAAAAGAGAGTGCCACGTGCGTTCGATTTCTCATACTATTGCTATGGTTTTGTTATTGAATCTTTTGAGTGACGTTCTGGCGCAGCCGTCTTCGGATCAGCATAGCGATACCCCAAGGACGGTTTTTTAGATAGTGGTTTGGAACTTTTCTCAGTTCAAGTTTGCTGCCATGATACCGGCCTGATATCTTGGATTTTTGACTCGTCCAATTCAATCCCAAAGCCTGGTCTGTCAGAAAGTTCCAGTATCCCGTTAACCGGCTTTGGCTGGTGTTTCTCGAAGTAATAGTAACTGTTCATTTTCTGAATCAGGTATTCCACAAGAGGACAAACTTCTATTGGCTGACTTGCTACGACATGCATGGCGGCGTGAAGGCTATGGCCGTGCGGGATCACATTGGCACCATGAACTGATGCCAGCGTGCATATCTTGACCAGCTCGCTAACACCTCCGCACCATTCCGGGTCGGCCTGAACCACCATTATTGCATCGTTCTTGAGGAATTTGTGGACGTCATAGCGACTGTAGAAATGTTCACCCGTGGCCACAGGTATTGAAGTTTCGCGGCTAAGCTCGATGAAGGCATCCAAATTGGCAGTCTGGAAAGGCTCTTCTATCCATCGCGGACGATATTGCTCTGCCCGTCTGGTCCAGGCTAAGGCATATTGAAGATCCCATTTCCAAAATGCATCGAACATGAGGTCCACATCATCGCCCACTGCCTCGCGAAGCAGACGCACAACTTTCACATCCTCTTCAACGCCGCCGGGGCCAAAGCTGGGGCCGCGGTCCCGCACAAACCATTTCTGATGTAGATATCCCTGTTGTTTCAGCTCTCGGGCTTTCGCTTGCAGAGCGGATGGCTCCTGTGAGAATCCCAGACAACTGGCATAGGCCCTTAGCTTATTTCGTGAACCGCCGAGAAGCCGATAAACAGGCAGCCCGAAGAGGCGGCCTCGCAGGTCCCAGAGGGCATTGTCCACGGCGCTGAGAGCCATGATGTAGTGACTGCCGCGTGAATGCCGGCTTGCTCTAAACATCTTATCCCAGTATGTATTATAAGCCAGGGGATCCTGGCCAATTAAGGGTCTCCTGAAGAATTGGTCAACGAACATGGCTGCTTCGTTATCAATTGGACCATAGAGACCCGAGGGGCCTTCGTTAGTGTGGATTTTCAAGTAAAGCATTTTTCTTTTGTTTTTTCCGGTTATCTGGAGAATTTCCACTTTTGAGATTTTCAGGTTTGCTCGCTTGCTTTGGCTGCCTGTTCCGATTAAATTTGTAGTAGGCATGATTTCTGCACAAGCACCAAGATGAGGGGCAACACCTAATGCTGCAAGAGAAGTTAGAAAATTGCGTCGCTTCATATATTTAATCATCTGTATTTCCTTTCATCAGAGAAATCATTTCTATCAAATTTCCGTTTACTACCAATCAACTGAGATGCAGTTTCTCTCCTAAACAATCACACAAGAGAGTTATAAACCATGCGGATAGAATCAATGATATAGTCATTAATACGCCGGGTGTATTTCGCGCCCATGCGTACCTGGACGAAACGGTCGAATATCCCCAGCGTTTGTCGGCAACTGTCCGGGCCATATTTCATTTTCTTTCCCTGGGGGCTGTTAAACGAAGGCCAGTTGGGATGCCGTGTCCGTTTGTTGATTACGGATTCCTGGACGGGCAGCATAACCGACCCCGATAGAGTTGATGCTGGAACTCTTCGTTTCCTTAACGCCTCAATGCAGCGGTTTCGTGTTGCTTTGTCCTTCATTTCGAAATAAACGCCGTAACCGATGTCGCCTTTCGGGTCGGGACGGTTTCTCAGGCGAATGCCGGGCAGGTTTTTAATGCCGTTATATACAGATTCTGCATTACTGCGCAGTTGAGTAAGCATGGTGTCGAGTTTGGACAACTGTGCTCCAAGCACGGCTCCGGTAAATTCATTCATCCTGAAGTTCTCTCCGGCAAATGTTTGTACCTGGCTGGGGCCCGAACGGTCAAGAAAAAGCCGGTTTATAGTGCCCATATCGTGGAAGCGAGCCGAGCGTTCGTAAATGAGTGGATTACTCGTTACCAGTGCACCGCCTTCGCCCGAGGTCATCATTTTATTGACCTGAAAACTATAAATGCCTACGTCACCAATGGAACCCAGTGTTTTTCCTTTATAAGAACCTCCGACGCATTGGGCACAGTCCTCCAGTACCGCCACGCTGTTTTTGCCGGCTATATCCATAATTGGGTCCATGTCACATAGCCCGCCAAGTAAGTGCACGGCAATGACGGCTTTAGTGCGAGGAGTTATTTTTCGTTTTAAGTCTATGGGATCGATATTAAGGGTGTTGTCGATGTCGGCGAAGACCGGCAAGGCTCCAGCCTGAACCACACAAGTATAATCCGACCACCATGTGTAGGCCGGAACAATCACCTCATCACCCGGCCCGATACCGAGACCTGTCACTGCGCAATCCAGAGCTGCTGTACCGGAGGTTACGCCGAGTGCAAAACGGGCGCCCATATATTTTGCGAAATTTTCTTCGAAATGCAGCACTTTCGTCGGTTTTCCAGATCCCCAATATCGGAAAGGAGACCGGGACTCCAATACCTCCAGCAGAGCTTCCTCTTCATGTCTATCGAAGAATTGAGGTCCGATGTATCCCGGATTTATGTTTGGAATTTCCGTTGGTCTTTCTTTACCCAGGAGTTTCTGGGTCCCTAAACTGGTCGCTGCTCCGGATAAGGCAATACAGCTTGTTTTTAAGAAATTCCGGCGGGTGATACTTTGTTTTTCTGTGTTTTTGGCGATATTTTTAGTGTTCATTTTCAGCCTCCTTATTTGATTCGTTTTGCCGATTCAATACTTCTAATCAATCTGCTGGGCCGATGCGTTGTTTAACGATATAATTAGCAATCGTCTGAACGGTATCGAGCCACAGACCATTAGCCGGGCCCTGAGCATATTCACAAAGGGCCTTTAGAGTTGAAGAGCGAGTAGTCTGACGTCCTCCTTCGCCGATGTCATGGCCACAAAAAACCAGCCAGCCACCATTTGCAGTTGTTTTATCTATCCACTGTTTGACCTGCTCGAAATCTTTGCCGTCCAGCTCCACACCCATCAGTTGTGACATATCGCAAAAAGCCGGGTCGTTCGACCATTCATCCATCCATCCTCGCCCGGTTAAAAATTTCTCTGCCACTACCGGTATATAGCTTTTAAGATTTTGTCCTCGCCCGACAAATTTCTGTCCACAGGGATAGGCAAATGAAACGGGTTTAACGTTAAGCAAACGCTCAATAATAATATTTGACTCTTCCAATTCATAATGCATCTTATT
>DAOUVA010000068.1 GCA_030667885.1 Phycisphaerae bacterium | reverse complement strand
TCTATAAACAGCAAATATTAAGTAGAGGGAGAAATTTGAGAAAATATTAGAAAAAAGGTGATATTGATTATAATATATTCCGATATTAGTTTTCATATGTACGAATAGGTAAGCGGAAAACCCGATAATACCGAGAAATAAAGGAGAATAACAGTGAAATGCTTGCGAGTAATATCAATGGTGATTGTGTCTCTAATTACGATTAGTCTGACAGGTTGTTTTTCATCTCATCCGGCAGATATAGAAGCATATCTAATGCCGCATAAGGTCGATGTTACATCTGAAAATTATGTTTTGCAGCCGCCCGATCAGATTGTGGTGCACTGTTCCGAGGTACCCGAGATAAACGGGCAAGCGCAGCTGATTCGCCCGGATGGCAAGGTAAGCTTTGAAGATATTGGTGAGATAGAAGCTGCGGGCAGAACCCCTGAACAACTTGCAAATATCCTGCGGGGTAAGGTTTTGGAGCTTTATAAATTAGAAGGTGATAATCCTGTCAATATTCGTATAATTTCGTACCAGAGCAAAAAGTATTACGTATTGGGGCAGGTTGCACGTCCCGGGCCACAAGTCTATTCCGGCCGTGATACGTTATTTTCAGCTCTTGCTCTTACGCAACCCACTAATCTGGCCTGGGTGAACCGCATCCAGGTAATAAGACCGTCGAGAGATGAAAATGTTAAGGCCAAAATTTTTGAAGTGAATTTTGACCGTATGGGTGCTCATGGCGAAATGAGTAAAGACGTTTTGTTGCAGGAAGGCGATGTAATTTTTGTGCCGCCTACGATATTAGCTGCTATAGCAATGAAGATTGAAGAGTTTATTACGCCGCTTGGCCGGGCCTTGTCCGGGGCATATATGGTTGAGAGAGCCGGAACTGGAGGCTACACTGGCACAGGGGCCTACGGCAGCAGTGGCGGGTATAGATAAGTTTTCAAGCAACAGGACTGTGTAGAAACAAATGACGGAGTAGTCAGGGGGTGGTTGTGAGGGGACATATAATCATGTCCAGACAAAGGGCATTGCAGTTAATTCATCTTGCCAGCACAGTCTGGTTCATCATTTGCATCGTATATATTTTAGTGTTAGCATTAAGGCAGGCCGGCGTTCGTTGGTTGGTTGTATTTTCCCTGTCCGGGCACGGTTTGTTAATCGCTCTGATGTTGATTAGTCTGTATTTATTTGCCATTTTCAGGGGGATTAGCAGCAGCCAAAAGGTACAGGTAGAACACCTACTGACCAGCACGAATTACTATAGGGTATTTTATGTGATAACACCTCTTTTGGGAGGATTTG
Source organism: Phycisphaerae bacterium (assembly GCA_030667885.1). Classification (GTDB taxonomy): domain Bacteria; phylum Planctomycetota; class Phycisphaerae; order Sedimentisphaerales; family Anaerobacaceae; genus NIOZ-UU13. Next base: position 10,655 of record DAOUVA010000068.1, on the reverse strand, counting down.
CGGGTTGCCTGGGAATGATAGGCATCAGTACAATTGGCCAGAAAGCATCGGGGATTGCGTTAGGAACATTGGGGACGACGTTTTTGGTATGGGTGATTGTTGACCCTTTGACCGGGCTGCTGGAGATGCTGTTGCCGTCTGCGAGCCGAAGGCATCGTTCGCAACGGATTGCCCGGGCTAAAGCTCTGCGGCAAAGCAGGCAAGAGAACCGTGAGAGTTTGTTACAAGATGTATTTGTAAAAGAAGAACAGAAGCGGCAGCAATGGCGAGAAGCGTTAAAACCGAAGGCTGAAATGTTAGCGGAAATGTTGGCTGCTGATGAGATTGACTTCAAGCAGATAGAATGTGAGGCGGTTGGAATAGGTGTAAAAGCATGGCAAATTGGAGGGCTAAACTGTATGAGGGAGCTTCGCGATATGGCGATAGAATTAGCTAAAGAAAGGAATAAGCCTTTTGTTGACTACATAGGTGTTTGGTGGGATGGTATTGGAAGCTGGCGTCAACCTTCACTTGTTTGAATATCGAACCTTATAGTAGGATAAATTCAACGATTTCATTATTGACCAGAGCAAAAAATAAGGGCGAAGTATATGGCTTCGCCCTTATCGTTTTTAGTGTTCACATCTTGTTACAGTGTGCTTCTTCTTCTGAGCCAACCAACAAGACCTACACCAATACTGCCTAACAAAATTGCGCCAGGAGCCGGTATAACCGGATCTATTGGATCTGATTCCGGCAATGTAAGGAGGATGTTATCCAGTGCTGCCATCTTGTTGGTAGTTGATGTATCTGTCCACCAAAGGCTGCGGATACCCGAACCTGAAAGGGTTTGCGGACCAGCAGGTTGACCCCCGTATGTGTCCGCCTGGTAGAACGAAGTAATCAGAGTGCCACCAATATCTCGGGCCTCTACGGTAATGTTTCCAGCGTTGCCGCCATAAACGAACATCGCGGAATCGACATTGAAATCCCAGGACAATTCAGCCCAGTTTCTGTAATCAGGGACGTCGAATTTGTTCCCTGAGGCTCCCGCGGTGTTGAATTCTACGTCGCTAGTAGAGATGGATATTTCTCCGTCAAAGGAGATGGTGCCATCCGCTACCACCCATGGTAGAGAGTGTGAATCCCCGTCGACTAAATAAGTGGGCGCTGCGAATGATGTCGCCGCAAGTGTCAAACTCAATCCCACTGCTATGCAAAATATAATTAATTTCTTTTTCATCAGTTAAACTCCTCCTCTCACTTTTCACTATGAAAAATGAGATTCGTTAAATTCAATTTCATGTTATTTGGGAATACATATTTCTTTCTATTACTATTTGTTTACTCCATTATTCTTCTTTTTGTACTTGGAGGGTCACAAATAAGAAGCACATCAACCATCGACCTAAAGGAGAAGCGCGCTAGTACCCCTTTACGAAATGAAGGTTAATATAGTTCTCAGGTCAGGTTAGGCGGGCCGCGAGCCAGTCGGACAAAAATGAATGCTGGTGAAAAAGATTTGTTCTTCTCATAACTCAAAGCCATACATATCAATGCGGGTTTATGTAAGGAGGAAAAGTGCGTTATAGCGAATTTAAGAACTGCATTCGTAAAGCTTATTGCGTATTGAATATTGTGTTTCTGCCGGACTTTATCGTGCATAAAGATATTGGGTGGGAATGTTATTGTTCCGGCCTGTATTCCAGCTAAATGTGGAATAGAATGAAATCCACTTTGAACCGGCCGCAGCGGAGCAGTCAGAGATGTCTGCCAGAGTTTGCGGTCAACAACCAATGAAATACAAAGGAATCCTGTTAAGACTATAAAAACCATTGCATTAGGGTGGAAAGTCCCAGCGCCAGCAGATGGTGAGCCTGTAAACTCGGTGGGCGGGATTAAAATATCTGTGCCGATAGCCGCCATGGTGGAGTTATCGCAAAATGTGATTGTTGGTGCAGCGCTAACGGCCGCGGCCGCGATAAGCGACACAAAAATAATCAGAAATATGCTATTCTTTTCTGATCTCACTCCTCACTCCTTTACTCTTCTTGTAGATTAGCGCACTATCGAACAAGCAAAGTAACGTGCTATAATAAACGTGATAATCCTCCTCCAAAGAGGATTGTCCTTATAGTCCGCTATTCTATCAAGTATCAAGCCTTATGTCCAGAAAAAAATACCATTTTTAAGAAAATTGTCTTTTCTTTATAGTTATATCACCTTTGATGGATGAGTTTGTCCTTAGAATTATGGAATGTTCTGAGGGAGCAAATAGTTGAAATGCCGCTTTTAATAGGCTCTAAAGCCGTATAAGCTAAGATTTGTGAAGTTTTGTGCAGATGTCTTTAATTGAGTTGGGCAGGCTTGGTGCGATTGATTTTACTGACCGTAGTAGGGCCGAAAGTCGAATTTTAAAGTAGAAATAACTTCTAAAAACTTGAAAAAAGGCGAGGTTGTATAGTTTCGCCCTTTTGCTTTAAGTTTTATTTACTTATTTTTACAGTGTTTTTCTTCTTCTGAGCCAGCCGACAAGGCCCACACCAATGCTGCTTAACAGAACAGCGCCGGGAGCAGGTATCGGATTGTAAGTAACTGTAAGCTTTGATGATTCCAATGTTATGGCCCACATGTCCATGTTAAAAGTGTTCGAAGAATCAATATCTATCCATATATCAATATCCCCATCCATCAAATCGGTAAATAAATCGGAGGAGAGGGGCAAGATACTTGTTGTCCATATATCATCACCGCCCTGAAGATTTCCTATGTTTGTGCCGCTGGAGCCGCTGCCAAGTATGATATTTATTTCAGAAGGAAAGTCCACATCCCATGCCCTGATTTCCAATGTTGCTGAAATTATCGACGAAGGTGTTGGTCCGGGCGGGCTAAAGGTATGTGACCAGCCCCAGTCTTCATTCCACCAACGATAAGTATCCGTTGGGGATGGCCGAGTGCTGTCGGTATCGGTTGGGGTACTGCTGAAATATGTGTTTGCCTGGTTATCGGTGGAATCAACCATATCCATAATTGTAATGCTTGCATCTGCGGGGCTGTTGACTGACAGTATCAACGCCACAAAAGCGCAAATTGCAATTAATTTTCTCATAACACTGTCCTCAAAAAGAGTGCTGTATTCTAAGAAAAAGTCCTGTTCTTTCTTAACCAGCCGACAAAAACTGTACCGATACTAACCAACAAAATAGCACCGGGTGCGGGAATCGGGGTAGCAATAATGCTGCCTGATGAAAGTTGGTCTCCAATATTCGAAAAGCCTACGCCTGTACTTCCATAAAGTGACGGCTGTAATCCAAACATGTTAATATAGTCCTGGATGACGAATGTCCAGGTTTCGCCAGGTTCAAAAACGAGGTTGGAACTGATGCTCTCGGAGAGCAATGGAGTATTGAGCCCTATATTGTCAATCTTGAATGCCAATTCTCCATTTATCCAGCCATCATGATTTGTCAGATAGGTTTGAGGATCAGCAACATACCAGAGCTCCGCCCAGCTTTCATTGGTAAGGTTGGTGATGGAAACAACCACATTTGGAAATTGTGGATTATCCAATTCGGGACATGGTCTATGCTCTGTGATACCTTCATCAGAAGATACTATCAATTCTTCATCAGGGAACAGAGGATGATTGCCCAGTTCATGCACATTCCTCGGAACATACAACGGGTCCTGAGGCCCATCAATATGTTCGACAATCGTTGGTACCGCTTGTGATGTGTTACTTATGATAAGAATCAGCAATATGAATACAACAATTGCTATACACTTCTTTTTCATTTCTTTTCATCCCCCTCTGATTATATTTACTTCACCTCACCCTTCAAAAAAGCAACAATATATGCTGGCTTTAAAATTTGGCAGTCGGCCTGTGTGCCCTGCGCTAATGTGTTGCCTAAACAAACTTGTGGATACGGTAAAAGTTAATATATCTCCCCCATTTTCTTTTGAATTGTTTCGAATAGACTAATGCCACATCGTTAAGATAATAATTGATAAGTCCCCCCTTGATGAGCATCTTTATTATATGTTATTCTACCAAATTCGGGACCTAATGTCCAGAAAAAAATGGGAAAAGCAGAAGGTTATGGAAAAATATCTTCCATTAGGGAGAGTATGGTCTTGTGTATGGACAGCCCCAATGTTCTTTTGTGGAAAGTCCAATAAAAAAGCTTATGGCACTCCTGTTGCTGTTTCCAGGCTGGCATACCTGTCGGAATTGCTAAAAGCCAATATTTGCATGATTAATCTATTTTAATCGCAGTTCTCAGTCGCTGCGTTTTTGTTCTCGCCGGGCTTGCCAGTACAATATCCTTTTGAGACTGTCAAGCCCAGCCTGAAGGAGGTTGATAAAGTTATTTTCTGCTTTGCCTATTTTCAAAGTATTTTATGTTTACTCCTGTAAACACTTTCAGAGTCATGAATTTATAGTCCAATATTAACGAATGTAAAGTATCTGTAAATCGGTGGAGAGCCTTTTTTTGCTATCAGGAGAACTACTCTTGTTCGTATCGGGGAGTTCCCTACGGCAGAAGTAAACCGAGAGCCAAAGATAGAGAAATATGAAAATGGTCCAGCGAGGGGGCCGAGTACTACTTTTTATATAACACCAGAGTGGTATATAGGGCTTTTTTATTTATTCGGACCAGTTTTCTGCTTACTAGGACAGGCTCCTAGTGATTTTATTGCCTGGGTGGGCCAATACACGCTGCCGCAAGATAGCAACAGTATTCGCCCGAAACTCAGGTACAGAGCAATTATCTTCTATGTAGAGCAATCTGTATAGCCCCATAAAAGAGATACTTGAATGAGATGCTTATTAACATTGTGCATAAGGCTTAACGCAAGGGTCTCTGGGTTAAGTGCAGGGGGATATAAGACGATAAATTTTGGAGGTAGAGAAGGTGTATTTATCGAGAAGGGCGGTGCTAAATTGTACATTCGTAAGGTTTTGTTTGTATTTAAGTTAGCTCTTGTTCTGGTGCTTTTTTTTGTGATTATCAGGACGGTGGTAATGCCACAGCACCCGGCAGGGATTTTTACGCCGGCCTCAGCAGTTGGTACCGAAAATATAAGTGCCAATAGGGCTGGAAATCTGGCGGAGAACGCGGTCGAAGACTATTCAGTTATCGCCGAACAAAATATATTTGGTAGTGCAGATTCATCGGATGCCGAAGACAAACCCTTACAGGTAAACAAGTTTGAGGGTGTGATGAAGTTAGCTGAGGAGGAACTCAGCCTGGAATTGGTCGGAACCGTTTGCGGCAATACGGCGGTCTCTCGTGCGATCATAATAAATACTAAAACTAAGCTGCTGGGCATGTATAAAACAGGACAGAACATAGGGGACGCTCGTATTAAGAGCATAGAAGAGAATGCCGTCATTTTACTTCATAACGGACAAAGGAAAATGTTGATACTGAACAGGACCGGCAGAGGTAATAAAAATAATACACAGATGCTTTCGCCGGCGGCGATTAGCGAAACCAGCAAATCTGCAAGTCCTGTTTTGCCGGTTGAACAGTCTTTCGACGAGACTCCAACGAAAATAACACATTTGGAGACGATATTAACCAAAGCGGCCATTGAGCCTTATCTTGTTGATGGCCAGGTCGAAGGACTTAGGATAGCCAATTTAGAAACAATACCGATGGCAAAGGTTTTCGGCTTAAAGGAAGGTGACATTATTCGCCGGGTTAATGGACACCGATTGACCAGCAAGCAGAAGGCATTCCAGGTTTTTAAAAAGGCAAAGTCACAGACAACTATGAGTTTAGAGCTGTTAAGCGATGGCGAAACTAAGGAGTTATCACTTACTTTGCCATAAGTCATTAGGAAAATAAGAGTGAACAGGCTAAAAGAGATGGCATTAAAAAACTTAAAAAAAACCAATGAGCAAAGAGTAAATAAGTTATTCAAAAGACTTCTTTGTTTAATATGTGTGTTTTGCATAAATTTTGTCGGCTGTGAGTCGGATTCTGCACCTGTTACTGTTCAGCCCCGGCAAGAGGACATTATGCAGCCGAATGAAGGCTTTCGTTCCGAAAATATTGTTGCCAGGCGAATTGAACAACTAAACAAAATGGATGCGAATTATGCCGTCAAAAACAACTCAGGGGTTTTGACAGATTTTCCGGAGACTAAAACAAGCGGCAATATTACCGGAGACTCAAGATATAGTTCGAGGCTTGCCGTTGACGTTATGGAAAACACAACGCCTGCAGTAAAGACACAGGCTTATTCCTTCGGAGAACACCTGGCTCAAAACAACGGGCCGGATATAGCTTCAGAGCAGTTGTTTTCACAAGAGCGTCCACACCTGGTAAATATGCCGGTACTTGATAAACCCGGAATGGCCGATGAGCTTATATCCGTGAACTTTGAGCAGGTTGATATTCGAACAGTTATCAAAACCATTGGAGATATAACCGGTATTAATTTTGTGGTGGATAATAATGTCAGCGGCACCGTTACGCTGATGTCACCAACGAAGATACGTCTGGGTGATCTCTATGGGTATTTGGAATCGATTTTGGAGGTGCAGGGATATGCAGCGGTGCCTGCGGAAAATCTTGTCAAGATAGTCCCAAGGGCGGATGCTGCAAAACGCAACCTGCAGGTTCGTGTAGGCAGTAATCCTGCGGAAATTCCTAAAAGCGATTCTATTATTACCCAGATTATACCGTTGAGCTATGCAGATGCGGCAGAGGTCAGTCAAATCGTTCAGCCGCTTTTGGCTACAGGCTCACAGATGGCGATATATTCCAGAACGAATTCGATTGTTATTACGGATACCAGTTCGAATATATATCATATTGCCACTATTATTCAAAAACTTGATGTAACAGGCTCTCAAGAGCAGGTTGCGGTGTTCGGCCTGGAATATGCTTCTGCACAAGTCCTCAGTGAGCACATAACCCGGATAATGGAAAAACACAAATCAGCTTCTCCACAGGCCGGGCGAACCCGAAATACTCCGCAGATTGAGACTGATATAAAAATTCTTCCTGATATAAGAACGAATTCCCTTATCGTTGTTGCCAATGCCCAGGACACAGAGACGATTGAAGGGCTGATAAGGCAGCTTGATATTCAACGTCCTGTGGGTACGAATAACGTTCACGTGGTTTACCTTATGAACGGTCAGGCCGTAGAAGTTGCTAAATCCCTGACAGCAGCGCTGTCGAATTTACAAATCGCCGGTGCGCTCGAAGCCACCCAGCAGGTTAACGTTACTGCTGATGAAGGCACGAACGCGTTAATCATTGCCGCTTCTGCGCAGGACTACGAGGTTATCGCTGAAATTATCGATAAGCTCGATATTTACCGCGAGCAGGTTTTCGTTGAGATGCTCATTATGGAAGTCGGAGAGGACAGTTTAAGGAAAATAGGCGTTGACTGGGCCACGCTTGATCAGTCGGTGGACGGCAGTGCCCGAGTTTTCGGAGCAACTAATTTTGGTCCTCGTGTGGATTTTGCCAGTGGGTCCCTTGAAGGGCTGGCGGTCGGATTGTGGAGAGGAAGCGGCACTGGCGTAAGAATTGGAACTATGCTGCACGCTTTGGAGAATCAGTCCGGAGTTAATATTCTTTCGACACCGCATATCCTGACCTCCAACCACAATAAGGCCAAGATAATCGTCGGTGAAAGCAGGGCTTTTGTTACGCAATCGAAAATTACCGAAGGGGACCCTCTTACACCGACGGTGATAAAAACATACGAATACAAAGATGTTGGTATTACTATGGAGATAACTCCCCGCATCAGCAAGGGTGGGCTTATCAGACTTGAAATTAAAAGCGAGTTCACGAAACTTATCGAAGATGTTACCAGCGTTTCCGTAGATACTCCTACGACGGCTAAACGAGAGGCTGAGACAATCGTTTCTATGAACAGCGGCTCAACAGTGGTAATTGGCGGCCTTATTCGAGATGATAAAATTACTATCGAGAAAAAAGTGCCTTTGATTGCTGATATTCCTCTGATTGGTGGTCTGTTTAAATTCAAGAGAGACCAGCTTCAAAAGACAAATCTGCTGTTTTTTATAACACCTCATATTGCGGGCAGCCAGGAGGATTTGGAGCAGATAAGCAGGGACAAGAAGAATGAAATTGAGTCGGCATTGGAAGATTTTGAGCAAAATAACGAGCAGGATTAATGATAGAGTGTTTGGTACTGGCTTCGAGGAGGTCAATTGGTGGATAAAGAGCAACAAGGACAAGTCGCAAGCCAAAAGCACAATGAAACCCCAAATGGGCATAAGTGTATCGGTAGGGGGTCTCATATCGTAAGAGACAGCAAGACAGATTCCGATACCGGTGAGTATTTGGAAACTATTTCGCCAGAGCAGTTGAATCCGGAGCTTGTGAGGAAACTGCCGCTTGAGTTTCTTAAGAGCCAATGTGCTATTCCGGTCATTTTGGAAGACGGCCGGGTGGCAATTGCTCTTGCAGATGCGCTTAATGTAGAAGCGTATGATGCGATTTTGAGCATCTTAGCCGGAACACAGGAGGCGATAAAGGGGCTTTGGGAGCCCGGGCAGCAATGCATCCGAATTACGTGTCCCGCTTCTGAAATAGAGAAGGCCATAAGTCGCTGTTACTATCATCAAAATACATCCGCCGGTAGTGATAACGATAACTCCGATGTACAGGCTTTGGTGAGCCAGGGCAGTGACTCTGGTGAGACTGGCATTCAAACCCACGCTGAAGACCTGCTGAATATTGCCAACAAAGCGCCGATTGTAAAGCTGGTTAATAACATCCTCTTCCAGGCTGTACACCGCAGAGCCAGTGATATTCACATCGAGCCTTACGAGAATGAAGCTCGTGTGCGTTTCAGGATTGATGGGGTGCTGCGCGATGTGGTTACTTTGCCAACACAGCAGATTGCGGCTCTTCTGTCACGCCTAAAAATCATGGCTAATCTTAATATTGCCGAGCGAAGATTGCCGCAGGATGGCCAGAGCCGGATTAAAATAGGCCGAAACCTGGTGGATATTCGAGTTTCCGTTATCCCGACATTGGGCGGCGAACGTGTGATGCTCAGGTTGCTTGATAAGAGCCGCGGCCAGTTGGGTTTGGAGCAGGTAGGATTTGGCCCCGAGATGCTTAGTTATTTTAGAAATTTGATAAACCTTCCACACGGTATAATTTTACTCACGGGCCCGACCGGTAGCGGCAAAACGACGACGCTCTATGCTGCTCTCAACGAGCTTAATTGCGAAGAGCGAAACATTCTTACTGTCGAAGATCCGATTGAGTATCAACTTCCCGGGATTGGGCAAATGCAGGTAAAGCCAAAGATAGGCCTTACTTTTGCCAGTTGTTTCCGCCATATTCTCAGGCAGGACCCGGACGTAATTATGATAGGAGAAATTCGTGACCTTGAAACTGCAGAGATTGCGATTCAGGCCTCTCTTACAGGTCATTTAGTTTTAAGTACTTTGCATACTAACGATTCGGCCTCAGCCATAACTCGATTGATTGATATGGGTATCGAGCCTTACTTGATTTCATCATCGGTTATTGCCGCTATGGCGCAACGTCTTATCCGAGTTATATGCCCACACTGCAAAAGCCCTTACGGACCGCAGGAGCAAATGATTTCACTTTGGAGCGAGAAAGAGAAGGCTTCATTAGTTCGTGGGCAGTTCTATAAGGGCTCCGGGTGCGAGAGCTGCGTTCAAACCGGCTACATGGGCAGGACAGGAATTCTTGAACTGCTGGTCATTGATGATGACATCAAGGAGCTGACGACTAAGCGGGCCGGTTCGCATGTTATAAAGCAGGTGGCTGTTGAAAAAGGAATGAGTACTTTGCGGGAGGATGGATTACGCAAAGCGATGGCTGGTGAAACTACACTTGAAGAGGTGTGCAGGGTTACACAAGATAGTGTTCAAACAAGTTTAAAGGTGAGTGAACATGTCGGTGGCTGAATACAATATACAGGCTGAAAAGTCCGCACTTTCATCTCAGATGGCACGGAGGGAGACCGACGGCCATATGTCATGTATGGAGACCCGGAATAATAGTTGCGCTGATACGAATTCAAATACATACAGGAAGGACATTTTCAGAAGGACCAGGACCAGGGACATTTGCAGGATAGCGCGCCAGTTGGCTACGCTATTGCGTGCCGGTATGCCGCTTGTGCCCGCTTTATCGGCATTAGTCGAGCAGTTGCAGGGAAGTTCCGAACGCAAAGTGATATGTTTGGGAAGCCGGGAAAATCCACTGGCGCTGGTTATGAAAGAAGTTTGCAACCGTGTGAATGCGGGAAGCTCACTCTCGGCCGCGCTTGGCAGGCATCCGGATGTTTTTTCAAATGTGTTCGTGAATATGGTGGGCGCAGGGGAAACAAGCGGAACCCTGGAAGATGTTTTTCTGAGATTGGCGGAAATGCTGGAAAAACGTGTACATCTTACGAACAAGGTCAAATCCGCTATAGCTTACCCGCTAATGATGTCGGTGGTCGCGGTAACAGTTATAGTGTTTCTGTTGTCTTTCGTAGTGCCGAGCATAACACAGATTTTCCTTGAGATGGATCGCACCCTTCCGCTACCGACGAGGCTGCTCATCTCAACCAGCACTTTTATGAAAACATATTTTGTGCCGATTGTCGTTATGGTTTGTGCGGTTTTCTTTGGAATCGGAGCCTGG
>DAOUVA010000228.1 GCA_030667885.1 Phycisphaerae bacterium | reverse complement strand
CCCCCTGAGAATGCCGTCCGGCCGGAAGGTCCCACCACTGAGGCTCTTGCCTGCCAAACATCGCACCCCGTGGCGGAATACCAAAGTGCGAATCGAGAATGCTGTCCTCATGGACATCAACAAAGAACAGCAGTTTCGAAGGTGATGGTTTGTCGATATCAGTCTCCTTAGCGAAGCTCGGCAGCATGGCTGAATCGGGCGAATACGGAAGGCCGTTGATGGATTGACTCATGTTATAGCTGCGTGTTCGCCGAAGATTCAAAATTGTACCTTCATCCGTCCGCACCCGCGACTTGTCCGATGGACACCGATAGATGTCGGTTGATTTGTTGTAACAAAACAGCTTGCCCCGTTCGATATTTTCCGTAGTAGTATCGAAGGGCGCCAGCCCCGCACACCATGTCAGGTTGGGATCGAAGCCCTCCGATGGCCCCATAGTATTGATGTAATATACATTCCTATTCGGCGGCAGGAAAAAGTCGTTGTCCTGAGAATATAGTTTTGCGCATATCTGGAGCTGCTTCAGATTATTAAGGCAGACTACTTCTTCGGCCTTCCCCCTGGCCAGTGAAAGTGCCGGCAGCAATATTGCCGCCAGTAGGGTGACAATCGATATAACCACCAGCAACTCGACCAGCGTGAACCCCGTTTGATGATTTCTCCCCTCCTTTAACGGCCTCTGAATTCGATTTCGCATTTCAACACCAAACACCAAATCTTTTTCTCTCAGGCCGTATCATAACGCATTGCTGTCGCGATGCAAGCTATTTAAATAGTCTCCCGAAGATTGCACAACGGACATTAGTTCAAAATTCTTCGTTCTGCATTCTTAATTCTATCGAAAAGTAAGCTGTGCAACTTGTCCCTAAGTGACTTATTGTACACGTAGTCCCTATACACTCAACGTTGTAAGCTAAATGCTTTCTTTTTTTGTAATATGCTCCAACAATCCGCCGTCTTTGATTATCTCAAGTGCAAAGTCCGGCAAAGGATTAAAGCTGATATCAATCCCGGCTGTTTTATTTTTAATCAGGCCGTTTTTGTAATCGATCTCAACTTCATCGCCGTCGTTGATTTTCTCAATCGCATCCGCCGATTCGATAATATAAATACCGTTGTTGATGGCATTGCGATAGAAGATTCGCGCAAAAGTCTTTGCGATAACTGTCTGCACCTTTGCCCCGCGAAGTGCCCAGACCGCATGCTCCCTGCTCGAACCGCAGCCGAAATCATCACCGGCCACTATCACGTCACTTTCTTTAACCTTCTTAACGAATCCCTTATCCAAATCCTCGAGACAATGACTCGCTAATTCCATCTCATCGTCTGTATTCAAATATCTGGCCGGAATTATCTCATCCGTATTAATATGATTCTTCTTATATACATGTGCTACACTCATTTTTATAACCTCAAAAAAAATAATCTTGTGCTTTTTATTCCTTATTCATAGCCGATTTATTACCAGTCCAAATCATTCTCTGTTAACGTCTCACCAGTCGTCACCGGCATTATATCCCATAGCGGGCCGGAAGTCTTAGGCCTGAGCCTGTCGATATATCTTAGATTTTCTTTCGGCACTCCGGTCACTCCGGCTGGACTGTCTAAAAGCCCGCGCAATGCACCTAATGTAGTATAGAGTATGCGTCGTCCTTGATGCGGTTCACTGAGCCGGTCAAAAAACTCTAAACGTGCACTTGCCGGTTTTTTTGTAGTATCTAAGGTAATAAGCCCGAAGGCGCGGCTGTACCCTTTGTCACGTTCTGCCTTGGTGTTCCAAAGCTGACCTGCCATCCACTCATGCAGATCGTAGCCGCCCCACGACTCTTTTGGCCGCACCGCTATTTTACAAGTGTGCTGGTCGCCGCCTAAAAGAACAACACCGGGTATTTTGTTCGACGCTATGTGTTTCACAAGAGCGTCGTACTCAAACGTAAAGCTGTGGTTCCAGGCTTCCGGCCCCCCGCAGTTCCAGCTGCTGCCGGAGACGGGGAACTTGAAAACTGCCTTCGAGCTTGCAAGTGAATTCTTCAGCCAGGCGAGCTGTTCCTTGCCGAGCATTGTTTTTGCAGGCCCGTCAGGGTCACCATTAACAGAGCGATGATACCGAACGTCCATGAGAAAGAACTCGGCACCTCCGACTCTAAAACGTGTCCAGATACCAGGATTTCGCACGGCCTGAGATTTAGGGTTGGGCCAAATCTCGTTAAATGTTTTCAGTGAACGCTCCTTGCCCGGCTGGGTGCGGTCTGAATTGTCTATACCGTAATCATGATCGTCCCAGATAGCGTAAATCGGCGTCGTAGCTCCGAAAGCGCGGAAATATCGATCTGCACGGTATTGAAGGTACATCCTGCGCTGCTTGGCAGGCTCGGTACTGTCCGAGTAGATATTGTCACCCATCAGGATAAACAGATCCGGCTTCTTGGCCTCAACAGCTTTCCATGTATCCTGAGCGCCACTCCCTCGTAAGGAATGGCCGAAGCCGATTCGAATAATACCCGGCTCCAATGCACGTCCAAACGTAGTGACTTCCTGCCGAACGTTACTGCTCTGTTCCTTATTGTCCAGAAACACACGATAGCTATAGGTGGTTTTGGGCGAAAGGCCCGTTACCTCCGCGCTGCCGCAAAAGTTATTGTCCTCTACAAGGCGAATCGTTTCTGAAACAATCGTCCTGCCCTTTGAGAAAAAGCGAACCTGCATCTTGCACGGCCCATCGGCCCGAATCCATACCCGGGTAGTGGTATCTGTTGTATGACCAATCAAAGGACCGTGAGTAAGCACACTTGCCTGCCCCGGCCAAGCCAGTGCCATAGAGAAAAACACCACCGCTGTAATCATATATTTTTTACTCATCATTTTAATAACATCCGAAATATTTTATTGTTAGTCTGTTCAAATATTCATGTCCCTGAAGGTGCTCATTCGGCGTTCCTGTGCAAGCAGGAATCCGGTTTTCAAGATCATGTTGCTTTGTCGTTTTGCATTTTGATTTTATATTTTTTAAAGTTGCTTCTTTTCTTCATCCAGCTTTTTTTGGACTTCGTATTTAATGTACCTCTGAGTGTATTGATACCAGTTGCCCGAAGCACCTATTACCAGCAGCAGTGCCGTTAGTGCCTGAAACATCATAAGACCCGTGCTTGTTCTGCTGCCGATAATCATCAAAATCAAAGTCACCAAGCTGCAAATCGCCGAGACAGTAAACAAAATCGCAAACAAACTTGTTGGTTTCTTTTCTTTCTTCATCATAAATCCTTCCTCACATTAACTTTCTTGGATCAGCTAATTTTCCTTCTATGGCACTGGCCGCCGCCGTTGCCGGGCTGACCAGATAGACCTCGCTCTCCGGATGCCCCATCCTTCCGACAAAGTTTCTGTTGGTCGTACTAACGCACTTTTCGCCGGATGCTAAGATACCCATAAATCCGCCTAAACACGCACCGCACGTCGGAGCCGATATCACACAGCCCGCCTCGTAAAATATATCGACCAGACCTTCATCTATCGCCTGCTTCCAGATAACCGGCGTCGCCGGCACAATCAGTGTGCGAATGGCCACCTGTTTACCTTTGAGGATTTTCGCCGCGATACGCAGGTCCTCGATTCGCCCGTTCGTACAACTGCCGATATACGTCTGGTCCATTTCCTTGCCGGCACATTCTCCGATAGGCACACCGCCGCTCGGCAGATCCGGCAGAGCAACCATCGGCTCGATGGCAGAGCAGTCGAACTCTTCGGTTACTTCGTATTTCGCATCAGCATCGGATTCGTAAACGGTATAATCTGTTTTATCTTTAAGGTGCTCGTCGAGATATTGTTTTGTAGTTTCATCAAAACCGATTATACCGCTTTTCGCTCCGGCCTCGATTGCCATATTCGTTATAGTCATTCTCGCTTCCATCGACATATCAACAAGGGCCGGCCCGACAAATTCCATCGCCTTATAAAGCGCCCCATCCGTGCCGATTCTTGCGATAACCGCAAGGACAACGTCTTTGCTGTAAACACCCGCCCCGAGCGAGCCGTTAAGCACAAACTTCATCGATGCCGGCACCTTGAACCATAACTGCCCTGTCGCTATCGCAGCCGCAGCATCCGTTGAACCGATACCTGTACTGAACGCTCCAAACGCCCCGTATGTGCACGTATGCGAATCGGAGCCGACGATAACTTCTCCCGGCCGGATATGCCCCTGCTCCGGCAGCAGTGCATGACATACTCCGGCCCTGCCGATCTTGTAATAATATTTTATTTTGTGCCGTCTCGCCCAGCCGTCCAGCCGCTTGTGAAGCTCTGCACTTTTAATGTCCTTGGCCGGCTGAAAATGGTCCGGCGTCACAACGATTTTTTCAACATCGAAAACCTTATCGATACCCTTTTCTTCGAGCATCGAAATCGCCGGCGGCGTCGTAACGTCGTGGCACATCACAATATCAATCTTCGCATCAACAAGCTCACCCGGAATAACTTTCTCTTTACCGGCCGCCCTTGCAAAAATCTTCTCCGTTATTGTCATACCCATAGTCTTAGTCTCTCTTTCAAAACATCAACGCTTCTACTCATAAGCGTTTTACAGTTCCACTTTTACTTCCGGTCCCTGGCTTTTATTCTGCGCCGAGACCATTCTGTTGATGGCATCGATATAAGCTTTCGCACTGCTCTCAATTATGTCAGTGGAAATACCCCGGCCGATGAACGTCCTGCCGTTCTCTGTAATTCTGACGGTCGCTTCGCCGAGCGCCTCTTTGCCACTGGTGACAGCTCTGATCGAATAATTTTCAAGCTTAGGCGATAAGTCCGTAGCCAATCTTATCGCTTCATAAGCCGCGTCCACCGGCCCGTCACCGCATGCAGCGGCCTGGCGGGTTTCGTCTTTGGTTTTAATCTTGACGCTTGCAGTCGGCAGCGTACCGGTTCCACAGGCCACATGCAGATACTCCAGCTTGTAAATCTGCTCTACAAGGTGAATCTCATCGCTGATTATTGCCGCAAGGTCCTCTTCAAAAACTTCGGTTTTCTTGTCGGCCACGGCCAAAAATCTTTCATATGTCTTCTCCAGCTCTTCCGGGCTCAATGTATATCCCATCTCTTTGAGTCGGTGCTGAAGGCCGTGGCGTCCGGTGCGAGCCGTCAGAACAACACGACTCTGGTCGAGGCCGATAGTCTCTGGCCTCATAATCTCATAAGTTTCCCGCTTTTTCAAAAATCCATCCACGTGAATTCCCGAGCTGTGGGCAAAAGCATTCTGTCCCACAATCGCTTTATTGACGGGAACCGGCATAGCTAATAAGTCCGCTACCATATGGCTTGTTCGATAGAACTCGCGGGTGTTGATATTCGTCTCGACCTCTTTAAAGAAGTCACGGCGTGTACGGATTGCCATGACCACCTCTTCGATGGCCGCGTTGCCGGCCCGCTCACCTACCCCGTTGATAGTACCTTCAACCTGGCGTGCGCCGTTCCTTACACCTGCCAATGAATTCGCCACGGCCATTCCCAAATCGTCATGGCAGTGCACGCTGATTATCGCCTTATCAATATTCGGCACGTTGGCCCGTATGTCCCGGATAAGGCCGCCATACTGCTCGGGCATCGAATAACCCGTGGTATCGGGTATATTGACGACGGTAGCGCCTGCTTCGATAACGGCTTCAAGAATCTCATAGAGAAAGGTCCGGTCAGCCCGCCCGGAATCTTCAGCGTAAAATTCGATATCCTTGATATATTGGGCGGTGTGCTTTACCGCCTCAACCGCCATCTTCATGATAGTCACCTGCTTTTCGCCTATTGTCCTGCCGTATTTATCATCTGCGAATTTTCCCGCGAGGTGAATCTCGGATACGCCGATACCCGTATGGATGCGTGGCTTTTTGGCTTTCGCCAGGGCCTTTCTACACGTATCGATATCCTTCTGTATGGCCCGGGTCAACCCGCAAATAACGGGCCCTTCGATCTGTTCGGATATCAAACGCACCGCCTCGAAATCCTCCGGCGAAGAAGCCGGGAAGCCCGCCTCTATGATATCAACGTTCAGCCGAACCAACTGCCGGGAGATTTCCAGCTTCTCTCTTGCCCCTAACCTGGCCCCGGCTGCCTGCTCGCCGTCCCGTAAGGTGGTATCGAAAATTAACACTTTTTCTTCGGACATCTGCTTTTTCTCCTGCTGCGTCCAGCGGCTTTCGCCGGGACGAGTCCAAATTTTTTCATACTGATTCTGAGGCTAATTATGCCCCAGGCAGCTTAAAATTGCCACGAATTATTATTTTAACGCATAATCCGAGCATTCTGTGGTTAAAAAAGAATGATTATAATAGATTTTTGTTGTGGGTATATTTATTGCGCCTTGCGGCGCAGTAGCAGCAGACTAAGGCTCTCAGCGGTCTGAATTGTAGAACATACTATATAGTTAATATTCATATACATAATTATACATCGGATAGATCCTTTTGTAAATCCTTTTTTAATAAAAAATTTCCTATTTTCCTTAGCCCCTATGTGTTTTGTTTGTGCCTATGGATAAAAATGGTCATTTGAAATTATTACTCGCAAGAGAGTTCAGTACTGCGAATTCCCCGTGTTATTTCTTAGTGTCTGGGATTTCATCGTTGCAATAGCCAATAAATTTGTGCTTGCTGTTATATGTGATTGGGCTAAAATTAGATCATGGGTTTTTGTACATCGATTCACTGCATGGACGGGCGGATACAGGGGCCCATTCAAGAGTATTTAAAGAACAGTTATAATGTAAAGTATGTTGACACAATCACTGAGCCGGGGCCGTGTAAAATAATCGCTGAAAATACCGACATCAATGCGATTAATTCAATTCTCCGTAGAGTTAACATTTCGGTAAAGGTCCACAAATCAAATCTGATTGCCATATCAGGGCACTACGATTGTGCGGGAAATCCTTGCGAGGCTGAAGTACAAAAAGGACAAATCAAGCAATCTATCGAATACTTCAAAAACTTATACTCCAATACCGAAATAATCGGCCTCTGGGTTGATAAAAACTGGAAAGTGAATTCCTTATAATTTGTCAATCTCTGAAATTCAACACTGCATTGGCTTTGATTGGGT
>DAOUVA010000110.1 GCA_030667885.1 Phycisphaerae bacterium | reverse complement strand
TCGATAACCTATATACATGTACCGAATCTTTCCAGAAGGATCTATGACAAAAGCTGTAGGTATGCTTCTAATATTACCGTATGCTTGTGAGACCTTACTATCCGCCATCAGTATTGGATAATTGATCTTATACTTTTTATTAAATGCCTTTACAATACCGACACCGTTACGATCTACGGAAATGCCAACTATTGTAAGTCCCTGATTCTTATATTCATTATAAAGCTCTATGAAATGAGGAATCTCCTTAATACAGGGAGGGCACCAAGTGGCCCAAAAGTCAAGTATAACCACCTTACCCTTGAAATCTGACAAGCTTACTTTGTTACCATTTAAATCAGGTAATGTGAAAGAAGGGGCAGGCTTGCCAATTATATTATTTTGGGAAGCATTGGCAGGGGCAATGTCAAAAAAAGCCAGCAACAATATAAATGAAAATGTTACAATAGAATATTTCATAGTATTTCCTTCTAGAAGATTAGTATAAATAATGTAATATTAGCATTTAGTTATATATGCACATAACTCAAACGAAATCATACTCTAATACTTTATTACATTATTTATACACGAAATGTTTTCTTTTTTTGTTTATTAGTATCAAAAACAACATTCTTTGTGATTATTTTAGACCTCTTCGTTACAGGCAAGGCCTATTCTTTCAGTTATACTGTCGAATTCGTCAAGCGAATAAAATTCGATTATTATCCTGCCCCTTTGACCATTTTTCCGTGTATCAATATTTACCTTTGTTGCGAGTTGGCTGCTGAGCTTCCTTTCCAGATCAACAATGTGTGGTGGCTTTGAACGAATAGTTGTTTTAGCCTGGCTTGTTCCTGTAATATACTTGCGAACAAGCCTTTCAACCTCACGGACACTCAGCCGGCCAACTAATGCTCGGTTAGCAAGTTTTCGGCGCAGCTCATCAGTAGGAAGAGCAAGCATTGCTCGGGCGTGGCCCATGGTTAACTGTCCATCTGTTAACATTTGCCTTATTTCCTGTGGTAAGTCTAATAAACGTATATAGTTAGCTACTACGGAACGATCTTCGCCAAGTCTTTCAGCGGCTTGTGCCTGTGTTAGTGAGAATGTGCTGAGATAATCCTGATAGGCCTTTGCACGCTCAATTGGATTCAGGCCTACTCGGTGAATATTCTCAACCAAAGACCATTCCAGTAATTGTTTATCGCTGGCAGAACGAACCAGGGCGGGTATGGTTGTCATTGATGCTAATTGAGCAGCACGAAACCTGCGTTCTCCTGCTATTAGCTGATATTTAGAGCCGGAAGGGCGGACAATTATAGGTTGGATAATACCGTTTGCTTTAATAGATTCTGCTAAATCAGATAAATCCTTATCATTCCAAACTGTTCGCGGTTGATAGGGGTTAGGTGATATAGATTCAATGCTGAGTTCTTGCAAAGAATCCCGTAACTCCTTATCTGGTGGCATGTTAGAGTCATTTGATGGGGCTGGCGATGAATCTGTTGGCTCTATTCGAACTGAGGTTATGGGATTAAGTAGTGATTGAAGCCCCCTGCCAAGATGCTTTGTTTTTTCTTTTTTGGACATTTTCATGCTCCTTCATTTAACATGTTTAAGAATCCTTGTTTTGGTATTTGCATTTAATCGTAGAAAAAATGACATAAAGTTTATTTCGGAATATTTACAGGAAAAGATAAACATATGCCAGACAAAAATAACGATATTACAAAAATTGTTTCACGTGAAACAATTATAGAAATCAATAGAAATAAAGAATGTCAAAACAAAAGAGGATATGGAGCAAATATATTTGGTCATTTTAAGATATGTACTCGCAAAATAATCAATTGAAATCAAACAGAAAAATATATCTTATATTAAAATACATTGTATTTAAGATATCTATTGCGAATATGACAATGTTAAAATTGATAATTTATTTGTTATGCTTTTGTACCATTTTATGTAAATAAAGTAATTAGTTGCTAAAAAAGATTTTCCTGATAAGTGTAAATCAATATATAGTCTGCTATCATATCGCAAACCGTTACTAAAAATACAAAATTAATGACCGTTCAGATAAACATCTTTTATAGAAATATGTAAGTAAAAGTATAGCAGTTGTTTGAATTTATAAAGAATGTACATGATTTGAATAGAAAATAATAGAGATAAAATAGAAATGAAGATAAAGATATGCTATCTTGTAAGAATATTTATAATGTTTCACGTGAAACATTATAAAAAAGGATTTTCAAGTATTTGTCTGTTATACGATAAATGTTTTGTTTTGATGAGAGATGAAAGGACTTTCTTGCTCAGTAATCAAATAAGAAAATACAAAGTTTCGTTAGTTGCTTGAGTCAACTATCATGAAATAAAAGAAAACAATTAGAAGAGGATTGAAAGAAAGTAAATTAAAACAAATATAAGGCAGTGTTTAAGATAATATGTTTATACATTAATTTACAGCATAACGTGGAGTATGTTATAATACAAACATACATTATATTGTTAGATTTTATTGTAGATACATAAACATTTTTAAATTTTCTGATCTGAGATAATATTATTTATACACACAGGTAAAAAACAATATATATATTATTAATGCGAACTAAAAATGTTAGTTGTTATTATAACAAATATATATGCCTATAATATTAATCAAACCTGCTCGGGCACAATAAATGGTTTTCGATAGTCTCTTGCTAAAAGTTTGTTAGCTTGTTTTGAAAATTTACCAAAGAACCTTTCTTTTTTAGAATTCATCTTTAGCCAGGGACCGAGAACGGCGGGAGTTGTTTTGAGGCTAACGCCATTGGCGGAAAGATGGTTTTGGAAACGCTCGAAAGATTCAAGCGAATCCTTGTCGCCTTTGATAACTTCCATGATTTGCTCGTTTGAGGATTCTGTACCTATGCGATAAGAAATATTCCCCATATGGCAAAGAGCTGTAGAGAGGTGTCCTTCGAGGATATCAGTCCTGATATCATTGATTTTTCTACTTCGTACCGCATTAATGAAACTGGATTGCGGACCGGCAGTGCTCGATATGAAACGCTTGACTTCCTCTCCGTCATTGTTGAAAGCAACCAGGCTTGTCAGGTTAACAAATCCGTCCTCACATTGAACAACAACGCCGGTGTTGGGTGATGGGCTTAGTCGGCCACTTTGCATTACTACGCCGGCAGTGCTGACAGAACGGTAGATATCCATATTAGAACCACCTTTATTAGTTGGCAGGCCTCTTACCTCGTATATTATCGGAACATCGCCGTAATCGAAAATTGTAATTTGTGTATTCGGCGTTTGGCCGTCATCATCGTATCCGAATCGGCCACCGATACTCATAACTCTGTCAGGTAATTTACTTTTGCCTAATACCCATCGACATACGTCTAATTGATGTGGGCCGTTGTTGCCGATTTCTCCGCAACCGGTTGCCCAAACCCAGTGCCAGTCATAATGCAAATTTTTACGCATCAATGGTTCCTTTGGAGCCGGACCGCACCATAAATTATAATCTACCGACTCAGGGACCCTCTGCTGCCCAGATACTTTTCCCATGCTGCTGCGTCTTTTGTAGCAGAAACCACGCACAACTACTATATTACCGAGTTGTCCCTGCTGGATATAACGAACGGCTTCGATCAGTCCTTCATTGGAACGAAGATCGAGATCTGCCTGAACAATACGATTATACTTGCGTGCAGCTTCGACCATTTTTCGGCCTTCGAAGATATTGTGTGAAACAGGCTTTTCGACACAGACATCCTTGCCCGCCTGGCATGACCAAACGGTTACAAGCGCATGCCAGTGGTTGGGAGTTGCGGTCGAAACAACGTCTATGCTATTGTCATCCAGGAGTTCTCGTACATCAGTATAGGCATCAACTTTCTGATTGCGGGCTCTGGCTTCAGAAACACCGCGAGCAAGAATATCACTGTCTGCATCGCACAGTGCAACGACACGCACACCGGGGATTTTCAAATAAGCGTTAATGTGGGTCCTGCCGTGACCTCGAAAGCCTACTACGGCTGCACGAATATCATTATTAGCACCGCGAGCACGGGAAAACGGCATCGCCAGGGCAAGACCGGCGCCCATCGAAACTTTCATAAAATCTCGGCGTGTTATCTTTTTCATCCTTAAGCTCCTGTTATTATAAATGGTTTGTGTACAATAAAGTATATCATGCGGTTAAATTGTATGGTTAACAAAGAAAATAATAGCAAAGTGCGATGCTTTGGTCAATTCAATAAGCAAAGGATTTGAGAGGTCATAGAATGGTAAAAGGAGAAAAATGAGCCGCGAAAAAAGGTGCATATATTTTTACACTATCAGCGCGAAGGCTGACTATCGGCCTAAAACTAAGTAAAACAACAACTGCAAAACCGCTGGAAATCTTCTATATTGTATAATTTTCGTCGTCTGTTGAGTCCCCGTCAAAAGTTAGATTACTATATCCCCGTTTGTTTCACAAAAAGAAGTCTGTTACAGTTTACGCTCTACCAAGTGTTTTCATGTATCTCTTTGACTTGCGAAGTCCCATCCTGGAGGCCTTCTTTTTTACTGCATCGTTAGGCCGTCCCAGTGTTTCGGAAATTTTGGCAGTGGGATTGCTTGGGAAAAGTTTCTTGAGCTTACTCAATTCACCTTTCGACCACAAACCTTTGATGAGTTCCTTTTTTTTCTTCTTTTTTTTAGCCATCTTGTGACTCCTTTCTACACTAAACGAACCTATGACTTGCCAACCGCTTAAGGGACATATTAACGAGTGACTCGGTAGCAATCAAACTATTTATATTTTATTTTTAAGATAATATTTTAATCCATCAGCCTTATTGCCCATTCTTTGGGATTTGGCAAAAGCACAAATGAGCGTAAAATAAAAACCGACCATAATGATTAGAACAAAGGCAGGCGTTAAGCCTGCCGACGGCTGTCCCTTAAACTAAAACGTATTTTATTTGAAAAAGCAAACCAGTTTTTGGCTGACAATGTCCGACATGATTTGTAATGAATTCGAATCGACATCAACAACTTTTACTACATTTTCATATTCACTTTCCGCGGGAACAAAATCGCTCAGCAAATTGGGCATTTCTAAAAGCTTTTCCTTATTGAATAATACACCTTCTTTCTGTGGGAACAGGGCCGCATAAAAGATATCACTTTCAACCAGGTCCTGGAAGAAATGCGTTCCGAAGGAAAGCTCAGGCATCAAATTGCCTCCTTCGTAGGCTATCTCCATAAGAACCGAAATCTTACTGATTTCAGAAAAGCTGACCGGCACACCCAAACTTGGCGTTGTTGTCCCCCACCTGCCCGGTCCGAGCAAAAGGGTCGGTGTCTTCTTTCTGTCGGATATCTGTGCGTTCAGCTTACCTATCAGCCTTGCTATGCTGTATTTCTGTGAAATCAGGGCTTCTACGTATGCTTGCGGCTCGACATTAATAATTCTTTTGATCGGCTGCGAATTGCTTCCGCCCATGGTGTATCCGTCGGAAGCAAAAAGAATTTTCTCTGATGCAATGTCTTCTGGAATTTGCACATTTGCTACCAAACCTTTTGTTTGTAAAGGTCTGCACTGAACTAAATTGATCTTGAAAGTGCCGTTGTTTGCAAAATTTACCGTGAACTCTACGTCAACCGGGTAATCGTAATTACTTTCCAGTGTCCCAAGCATTTTCCGCATTACCTGTGGGAAATCTGTTTTCGATAAGAATTTTTCAAATGTCAAAACCCACGCCCTTTGACCTTTTATGCCCATCTCTTTCATTTTTCGATCGGTATGACGGTCCGGACTGGCCAACAGGTCTAATTGCATATCAAGGTTTTCCTTCAACAGCTCGGTAAAGCGAACCGTCCTTAAGCAGTTTTGGCTTGTATCAAGCAGGTCAACACTATGCTGCGAAAATCTTATCGCATCTTCCCTGTTACCGTATGGACGTAACAGCGGCTGATCCAGAGCGATAGTCTGTGGGTAATCGTCCTCGACGCGGTCCACGGCTCTGGTGCCAAGGCCGAAGACAAGTCTCAACATACCTGCTTTGGGATCAAGCTCCTGATTCCAGACGAATGTGTTGTATGAGACACCCACACCGGCCAGGCACGGAAAAAAGTAATGTTTTTGATAGGAACCGGATACTCGCTGGACAAGTAAAGCCATCTGTTCATCCTGCTGGTCAAGATTCCTTTGGAGGCGGTATGTAAGAGCGTCCTTGTCCATAGTACTTGCATAAACTCGTCTGACAGCTTCTTCGAACTCTCGGTAACGCTGTTCCGGGTCTCCCTGATTTACGAGGAATAAGCTTTCATATTTTCCTGCAAAGGCGTTACCAAATGAATCTTCCAGCAAACTACTCGATCGAACAATAATCGGTGACTGCCCGAAGTAATCTATTATTTCCTGAAACCGCTCACGGAGCAGACCTGGGAATTTACCTCTCAGGAGATTTTCCCTGATCTCAGGGGCTGCTTCAAAGTAGCCCTCTTTTGTCTTCTGTTTCATGAGCAGTTTCCACCAGCCGTTTTCAACTATATAGCTGTAAAAAACATCCGACCCGATATAGAATGAATCGTGTGGTTCCAGGTACTGGTTCCAGTCAAACGAATTGTCATTTGCCAGAATTTTTTGTGCCAGAAGCATGCCGGCTGCTTTACCGCCGATGAAGCCGCTTCCAATCAGCCGGCTCTTAATATTCATCAAATCTTTGAGAGTAAAGCTGCTGTGGGCCAGTTCAGCGATTCTTTTTTCCCGACCTACCATTATTCTGCAAAGCTCTCGAACCAGCTCTTTAGCGTCTTCTGAATCCGGAGGTGATTCCGTTAAGCCGTCCGCCTTCATAAAAAGGCGGTCCCAGTAATCCAGGTTTCTTGCAGAATAGTTCAGACCCTGCTGGGAGATATGGGACAATAATTTGCTTGCATCTATGCTGCTTACTAATGGCGAAAATTCTTCTTCATGCTGCAAGTGAGGCAAAAACATTGTCGGTGAATATCGCCTCCATACTTTTAAAGGATGAACATAAGTATTTCCATCGAAGTTATAAACATCCAGCAGCAACTGGGTCGTTTCGCGGATACGGGCAATAGTTTGAAAAGAATGATGGTTTCGCAATATGGCAAAGTAAGCGATTGTATCCAGTTCGAAAAGATAAGGGCAGGTTACCATAAAGAAGTTGCCAACCATTAGGTCCGTTGCCCAGGCAGCTAACAAATCGGAAAGGCAGTCAAAAACGTAATATGCCTCGGTGCCTTCCTTTGAAATTATGGCATGAACGTGTGAGGAAAAACTCTCGAAGCCGCCCTTTGAGTCAAGCTGGTAAACGGTAACATTCTGCTGATTTTCAATGAGAGGCCTGTGCTGGGCAAATCTCATATAAACAATGTTTCGTTTGTCCTCTAATGCTTTCTTTACGTATGGAGTAACAAAGCGGCTGTAATCTTCTATACTATCAACCTGCCAGACTACGTTGTCGCCCTTTTTCAAATCACAAAGTGTCGCATCAAGGCCTTTAAGCCCGGTACTTGCCCATGCGGTCATAAATCAACCTCTTTTCCTGCAATATCGTTTATAATCAATTCCCAGCTCTTTAACTTTATATCCTAAAATTCGAGCAGTGGTTTTTAAATCGCGGGCTGTTGCGGCAAGATTGCCGTTACAGCGTTTTAGCGCATCTACAATTATATCTCGTTCGAATAGATTGACCTTTTCCTGCAGCGAACCTATGCCGATGGTATCGGATGCGTCGGAGGTTTGCAGTGTCGGGGGAAGGTGGTGGCCGTGTATAACACCGTCCGAACTCAACAGTACTGCTCTTTCGATACAGTTTTCCAGTTCCCGTACATTGCCCGGCCAATGATAAGCAACCATCATATTGATAGCCGGTGTGCTGATTCTCCGTACGTCTTTGTCCATTTTGGATGAATATTGCTCCACAAAATAGTCAGACAGCAAAAGAATGTCATCTTTGCGGTCTCGCAGGTGGGGTAGAAAAACAGGAAATACATTTACTCGATAGTAAAAATCCTGACGAAATGTCCCTGCATCCATCGCTTTTTCCAAATCACGGTTGGTGGCGACTATAATCCTGGCGTTGGTTTTTAAGGTACGGTTACTGCCTACTCGTTCGAATTGACGTTCCTGAAGAACCCGCAGGAGTTTGACTTGTGTAACCGCAGAAAAGTCCCCTATTTCATCGAGAAATAACGTACCGCATTCGGCTTCTTCGATGCGTCCCTTTCTGCTCTGTAATGCCCCCGTAAAGGCGCCCTTTTCGTGGCCAAACAGCTCACTTTCAAGCAGGTTCTCGTTTAAAGCGGCGCAGTTTACCCTTACGAAAGGCTTGTCTGCTCTGGGGCTTAAATAATGAATCGCATGAGCCACAAGCTCTTTGCCTGTACCCGACTCGCCGCGAATAAGAACGATTGTGTCACTGGCGGCGACTTGATGGATTTGTCGATATACATCACGCATAGAGCTGGAATTTCCTATAATGTTTTCAGGCCTGAAGCGGTCTTCAAGCTCGTGACGTAATCGCAGGTTCTCATCTTCAAGTTTCTGTTTTCGCAGGGCAATTTCTCGCCTAATCCTTACATCGTTTGCTATCATGCTTGCTATGATACTGAGGACACGCATATCTTCATCGAGTAAAGTTGTCTCAACAAATACTCTATCAACAGAGATCGCCCCGATGACCTCCTGTCCAATCGAAATTGGTACACAAATAAAACTTATTTCCTCTTTGTTTACATTCCAACGCTCGAAACGATTGAGGAACAACGGCTCCTGAGATACTTTTGGAACAATTATTGCCTTGCCCAATTGCATCACCTTTCCCGTTACACCTTCACCCATCCGGTATCGAATTTTGCGGCTGTTTTCCTGTGAAAGGTTGTGCGCCACTTCAATCCTGATTTCGCTGCCGTCCGGCCCCAGTAGTGTTACCGTTCCTCTGTTAAGCCCCAATTCACTGTCAAGAACGTCCAGAACCTCGGCGAGGGATTGTTTCTGGTTCTTAACTAAAGACAGGATATGGCTAATCCTGTAAAGCGTCTCCAATTCGTGTACATGACGCTCGGCGTGCGTTTCACTCTTTTGCAGATTATAACTATTCGTGGACATAATTAAGTACCCTTTGTTTTTCTATTGCTATTATTATACTTTGTGATTGTAGTATTCATAAAACAAATAAAACATATATGTAATATAAGATACAGTAATATATTATCGTTAATATGATATATGTAGTTATAATATAATATGTTACAGCATATTATATAAAGGAATTTCTATTTGTCTATATATCTATTTTTGATAAATAAAGGTAGCATATAATATACATATATGTAGGGGAAAGATGGCATGTTACATATATGTCGTACTGTATCGCGACAATAGCTGTCGCTAATTTCTGCGAGTGGGCCTGTGCTTTCGATGGTAGTTAGTAGCGCTTTATTTGGTGGCTTTTATACCTTCCGCTCCGCAGGGATCAATTTGCTTTAACTTTTTACTCTCCAGAGTCCGGTAGCAATCAGGTAAATCAAACGATTTTAATATGTCCGGTACAAGTGCCGAAAGCGGCCATGCGTAAGTTTCTGACTCGGCGATGTCGGTATATGAAGTCAGGGCGTTTTTCAATGTAACCTGTTTGACCTGGTCGGACAAAACAGCAGCGAACGTAGCCGGCAATGAGCCCCAGCCTTTAGCCACCAGGTGAACTTCATCGTGACCATTGCTTTTAAGCCAGTCGATCACTCGAAGCAAATCATAAGTCCTTTGTCCCGGATAGGGCCTGTCTAACATGATGGAATGAATCGCGTAGAAGTAATCACTGCCGTAGGCTGTTAGAAAAGAATTCTCATTGCATGTGTTCGGTTGTGATTCTCCGATGCCTCTCACATCGCATGAATAGAAAGCGGAATCGGGTTCGGCTTTAAGCAGCTCTTTGACAAGCGGTTCGTTGCGCAGTTCGGCGTCGCTTGATTGATGTGAGACATATAATATTGCTCGTTTTTGCCCCTTCGGTGGTCGTGACATCAGTCGCTCATCAGAAAGACGGTACACGACGGCAAGAATACCCGGCTCTGTCTCGACAGTGTA
>DAOUVA010000449.1 GCA_030667885.1 Phycisphaerae bacterium | reverse complement strand
ATCGGAAAGCACCGCAAGAGGCGTATCATTACCCATAGAACCCACTGGCTCCTGGCCATTGGCAGCCATCGGCGTCAAAATCATCTGAAGCTCTTCTCGTGTATAGCCGAATACCCGCATCCTTTGAGCTATAGTTCGCGGCTTAGTTTTAACGAGCTTGGGTGTGTCAAATAAGCCGCGAAGCTCAATCCTGTTTTCTTCAAGCCACCTGCGGTACGGCTTTTGGCGGGCAATCTTGCTTTTTACTTCATTGTCGGAAATTTCGCGCCCTTCCCCCGTGTCAACCAAAAACATGTGTCCGGGTCTAAGCCTTCCTTTTTTACGGATTTTTTCCGGTGGAAATTCCACAACTCCCGCTTCGCTGGCAATAATCGCCAGTCCGTCTGTCGTAACAAGGTAACGGCAGGGTCTCAAGCCATTACGGTCCAGCATTCCACCGATGATTCGGCCGTCGGTAAATACCATCGCCGCAGGGCCGTCCCATGGCTCAATGATTGAAGAGTGATATTCATAGAAAGCGCGTTTATCGGTACTGATATGATACTTCGGCCCGAAAGCCTCGGGAATCATCATCATCATTGAATGGGGTATGCTCCGCCCGGAACGAACAAGAAGCTCAAGGGCACTGTCAAAGCATGCTGAGTCACTGTCTTCGGATTTCAAAATCGGAAGCAGATCGCTTATGTTATCAGCGAATACATCGCTGGCCATTTGTACCTCGCGGGCCTTCATCCAGTTGCGATTGCCGCTTAGTGTGTTTATCTCGCCGTTATGAGCTATGCAGCGAAATGGCTGGGCCAGTTGCCAGTTCGGAAATGTATTTGTGCTGTAGCGTTGATGGACTATCGCAAGAGCGGATTTCAAACTTTTCTCGGCAAGGTCCGGGTAGTATGCGAACAACTGCCAGGCCATAAACATGCCTTTATAGCAGATGGTTCTGCAGGAAAGCGATGTCACATAAAAATCTCGACCATTATCGCCAAGTTTTTCTTTTACCAGTCTTTCCGCTTGCTTGCGCGCAAGATACAAACGCCGTTCCAGGTCTTCATCTTTGAGACCGGCGCCATCTACGAAAATCTGTTTAACCGAAGGCTCAACATCTAATGCAATTTGACCGAGACAGTCGTTGGATGTTGGTACCTGACGCCACCCAAGCACTTTCAAACCATAATGCTCAATTGAAGTCTCTAATATGCTCTCACATTGCTCTCTCAGTTTGGCATCTTTCGAGTCAAACACCATACCTGCGCCGTATTCTGAGATTGGAGGCAACGAAAAGCCCAGCTTTTCACATTCGGCGGTAAAAAACTCATGCGGAATCTGAAATAGAATCCCGGCGCCATCGCCGGTTATCTCATCGGCACCCGCTGCTCCCCGGTGATGAAGATTGATCAGTATCTCCTTGCCGTATTCGATAATCGAATGTTCCCGCTTACCGGAAATATTTACAACCGCACCGATACCGCAGGCATCATGCTCGCGACGAACCTCATATAAACCCTGATTTTTTAATTGTTTCGCCATCTAAAATCCGTATCCGGCTATATGTCTTTTTCGATAAATTGGAATTACAATCGAGCAAGACCTAACTAATATAATATCTTTGAATGTTTCAAGAACATACTCTTATATTATACTGCGTTTTTTTGAACTTGATGCTGAGATTCCTCTAATAAACACTATTAGCCTTAGTGATATGTAATGTCCATAGTATTTAAAATACCTAATAGGCAAGGCTCCCTCCGTTAAATCGCCCGTAAGCAAAACGATTAATTCAGAGCAAGCCTTGACCAAAACACAATTTCAACTGTTTTTTGTGTTTGATAATGTAAAAAAGAAAATTGTCTTACTTCAGAAACAACATCTCCGCATAGGTCGGCAGCGGCCAAAGTTCGGCGTCAACAATAGCTTCCAGTTGGTCAGCCGGTTGTCGAACTTTAGACATTGCTTCGATAACAACCTCCCTATAGTATTCAGCCTGTTTGGAAACACCAGCTATTTCGCCGGCATTGCCGGTATCCTTTTCAAGTTTTTTCACACCCTCGTCCAAAGAGCTAATCAGACCGCAAAGCTTCTCGAGCATCGCTTTCTGTGTATTGGCAGAGACACCGGCCGAACTGATAGATTCCACTGCGCCGGCCAAGTGGGAAGAATATTCCACGCAGGCGGGCAGAATCTGCCTTTTGACCATATTCAACATTGTCAAAGCCTCAATATTAATTTGCATACTGTAGGCTTCAAGTAAAATCTCGGTTCGAGCCTGAAGTTCGGCTTTAGTCAGTACATTTTGCCTCTCAAAAACATTGATGTTTTCTTCGTCCATTATGGTATTGAGCGACTCAACCGTAGAACAGATATTTGGTAATTTTCGCTTTTGGGCCTCTTTGACCCACTCGGCTGAGTAGTTATCACCATTATAGATAATGTGGGAGTGTTCAGTGGCAATTCTTTTAAGAATCCCCTGTGTACAGGCTGTAACATCTTTGGCCTTTTCCAGCTCATCGGCAATTTCCGCCAGGACATCTGCAACGATTGTATTGAGCACAAAAGTCGGCCCTGCGGTTGATTGTGTCGAACCGACCATCCGAAATTCGAATTTGTTGCCTGTAAAGGCAAAAGGTGAGGTTCGGTTGCGATCAGTACAATCTTTCGGCAGAGGCGGCAGGCTTGAAATACCCAGTTTAAGTTCGCCACCCTGTTTCGATGTCTTTGCCCCTTCGGCTACGAGCTGTTCAAAAATGTCGGTTAACTGGTCACCGAGGAAAATCGAGACTATCGCCGGCGGTGCTTCGTTGGCGCCAAGCCGGTGTTCATTGCCGGCATTGGCGACACTGGCTCGCAACAGTCTGGCGTACTTGTCAACCGCCCTGACAACAGCGCAGAGCATAACCAGAAAGACCATGTTGTCATGCGGTGTTTCGCCGGGATTAAGCAGATTTATTCCATCATCTGTTACCATGCTCCAGTTGTTGTGCTTGCCCGAACCATTGACACCGACAAATGGCTTTTCGTGCAGCAGGCAAACGAAACCATGACGGGCAGCAACTTTTTGCAATGTCTCCATTGTTAACTGATTATGGTCGGTGGCGACATTAACTGTGGCGAATACGGGAGCTAACTCATACTGTCCCGGCGCAACTTCGTTATGCTGGGTCTTGGCGGAAACGCCGAGCTTCCACAACTCAGTATTTACCTCGTACATGAACGACGCCACCCTTTCGTGGAGACTACCAAAATAATGGTCATCCATCTCCTGGCCTCTTGGTGAGGGGGCACCCAAAAGAGTTCTTCCTGTCAGAACAAGGTCCAGACGTCTCTCATAGAACGAATGGTCAACAAGAAAATACTCCTGCTCCGCCCCGAGCGTTGCCAGCACATGTTGTGAAGTTTTATTGCCGAGAGCGCTAAGAACTCGCATTGCCTGTTTATTCAGAGCTTCCATTGATCGCAGCATAGGTGTCTTCTTGTCCAGGGCCTGGCCTGTGTAAGAGCAAAATGCGCTGGGAATATACAAAGTGATATTGTTGCCGTCCTCTTTGATGAAAACCGGCGAGGTGCAATCCCATGCGGTATAGCCTCGGGCCTCGAATGTCGCCCTCAGCCCGCCCGATGGGAATGAAGAGGCGTCGGGCTCTCCCTGGCAAAGCTCTTTGCCGCTGAACTCCATCACAATCCTGCCGTCGGACGTGGGGGAAATAAACGAATCGTGTTTTTCCGCCGTAAGACCGGTCATAGGCTGGAACCAGTGGCAAAAATGCGTGGCTCCTTTTTCGATCGCCCAGTCTTTCATT
>DAOUVA010000010.1 GCA_030667885.1 Phycisphaerae bacterium | reverse complement strand
GATGCGAAGCTGGTTCACGGCGATGCCCGGCGAGACTGTCTCCTGTGTTGGTTGTCACGAACAGCCGAAGCAAATCCCAATAACCCACAACAGACTGGCTGCCAGTCGTCCTCCGGTTGAAATCGAACCATGGTATGGTCCGCCGAGAGGTCTTGATTTCGAAAGAGACGTTCAGCCGGTACTGGACAAATATTGCATCTCCTGCCATAACAGCCGACAACGTCCTGATAAAAAGAATATCGCCGACCTGCGTTCGGAACGTTTTGTGAAGAACTATAGCGGACGAGAGCTTACGAAGCTGGGGGCAAACCGATTGCACCCGACTGTGCGAAAAGCGCTCGGAGGAACAAAGGTTCGCTACACACCGGCCTATGAAGCACTGATACCTTATATCCGCAGGGTCAATATCGAAGACCATGTCGGCATGCTTACTCCCGGTGAATACCACGCCGATACGAGCGAGTTAATACAGTTACTCAGCAAGGGGCATTACAATGTTCAGCTTGACAATGAAGCATGGGAGCGATTATTCACCTGGATTGACTTGAACGGCCCATGTCACGGCACATGGGGTGAGGTAAGCCCTATACCCGACCGAGCTGACGAGCGGCGACGCGAACTAAACAGACTATTCGGTGGACCTAAAGATAATCCTGAACGGATCCCACAAATTCATCGCCTTTCAATTGAACCGATAACACCGGAACTGATGCCGGAAAAGAAAGCGGTTCATATTGCCCATCGCCCAGATTCACAAAGCATTCTGCGCCGCAAACAATCAGCTGAAGTATTTGAAAAAACAATCAATCTGGGTAACGGTGTAAAAATGAAATTAGTCAGGATTCCCGCTGGCAATTTCATTATGGGCGACCTCAATGGCGAGCCTGATGAATACCCGACGGCACAAGTATCTATCAATCGAGATTTCTGGATGGGCACCTGCGAGGTTACTAACGAACAATATCAACTTTTCGATCCCGCCCACAACTCGGGATATTTCACAAAACGCTTCCAGGGCCCTGACGGTCCCGGCATGTCACTTGCTGCTCCAAATCAGCCGGTTGTTCGTGTTTCATGGGAGCAGGCTCTCGCCTTTTGCGATTGGCTTTCAAAAAAGACTGGTTTGAAGTTTACCCTGCCTACTGAGGCCCAATGGGAGTATGCCTGTCGTGCAGGTTCAACGCAGCCGCTTTCATACGGTAATGTGGACGCAGACTTCTCATCGTGGGCAAATGTTGCCGATATATCCCTCAGCGTTCGACCGGGCCCAACGGGCGGCTTGGAGTCAAGCATTGTAGCCCACTTTGGCAAAGGTATTCTCGAATCGGCCGTCTTTGGAGGAAACATCCTTTGTGATTTACATTTCGACGATGGTACTGTGGCAACCGCAGATGTAGGAAGCTATCAGCCAAACCACTTGGGCCTTTATGATATGCACGGAAACGCCTGTGAATGGACCCGGACAACATATAAATCCTATCCATATAGCCATGACGATGGCCGAGATCATCCTGCCGAAACAGGAAAAAAAGTTGTTCGCGGCGGTTCCTGGTGTGACCGTCCCAAAAGATGCCGTTCAGCTTTTCGCCTGAGTTATCCAACATGGCAGCGTGTTCATAACGTGGGCTTCCGCGTTATTTGCCAGACAAACGAACCTAAAACAACAAATACCTTTTCCGCAAAGGACATTAAGCTCGAAGGAGCAACTGATTAAATAATTAAGATGTAGCCATTGGTTAAACGGCTAATTAGCAAAATGCTTGCCAGTCGTACAGGAGGCAAAGACAGTGATAAAACAACAAAAAGCAATGGGCATTATTTTTTTTATACTCTTTGGAATAATTGTGGGTGCTCTCACCCCTCCTGTGAACGGCCAACCGAAGCTACTTAAAGATTTTCTCGCCGGGCCGATGGCTAACGTCGATGAGGTCATTTTCGCCTGCCGCCAGTTGAACTACGATGGACACTGGTACGCCAATTTCGGATATTATGCCGACAGCGCAGAGCGAAAGGCATATCGGGCGATGGGCAGATTGTGCAAACTGAATATCAGGACCGGTCAGCTTACCATATTACTGGACGACCCGGAAGGTACAGTACGCGACCCACAGGTACACTACGACAACAAAAAGATCATATTCTCTTATCGAAAAGCCGGCTCTGAAAACTTCCATCTCTATGAAATAAATACCGACGGAAGAAACTTAAAGCAACTTACTTTCGGCCAATATAATGACATCGAACCTACTTACCTTCCCGATGGGACTATTGTGTTCTGCTCCAATCGCTGTAATCGCTGGGTAAACTGCTGGCTGACCCAGGTAGCTGTGTTGTATCGATGTGATGCCGATGGAAATAATATCCGCCCAATATCCAGTAACAGTGAGCATGAAAATACTCCCTGGCCGCTGCCGGACGGCCGAGTATTATATCAACGCTGGGAATATGTGGACCGCAGCCAGGTACACTATCACCACCTCTGGACTACCAACCCTGATGGAACCGGGCAGATGGTCTTTTACGGAAACATGCATCCTGGTATTGTGATGATTGATGCCAAGCCGATTCCCAATACAGAAAAGATATTAGCAGTGTTCTCTCCAGGGCACGGACGCAAAGAGCATGATGGACAAATTACCATCGTTACACCAAAAGCCGGACCCGATGAAATTGCCTCCGCTCAATTCATCAGCAAAACAAAGGATTACCGGGACCCTTATCCCCTTTCAGAAGATTGTTTTCTTGTAGCTAAGGGAACCCGTCTATTGTTAATGAATGGTAAGGGACAAACTCAGGAAATTTATAGACTGCCGAAAGAATTTGTCGACGCCGGCGTTCAATGCCATGAACCCCGGCCACTTCTATCGAAGCCGCGTGAGCGAATAATTCCTTCACGCAGAGACCCTAAGCAGACAACCGGTCGGCTCGTTCTAACAGACGTTTACAATGGCAGACAAATGCAGGACGTCAAACGCGGCGAAATCAAAAAACTACTGGTTCTGGAAACACTTCCTATGCCGATACATTATACCGGTGGCATGGAGCCGCTCAGCTATGGCGGAACGTTTACCCTGGAACGGATTCTCGGAACCGTACCTGTCAATGAGGACGGTTCGGCTTATATGGAATTACCGGCACTGCGAAGCCTGTTTTTCGTTGCGATGGATGAAAACAACAACTCGGTCAAAAGAATGCAAAGTTTCCTGACTGTTATGCCGGGAGAAACAACCAGTTGTGTCGGCTGTCATGAGCAGAGAACTCGAACCCCAATTATCAAAGGCGGCAACGCTCTTCAGGCCCTGAGCCGTCCGCCTGATCAAATAACACCGATCGCAGGAATCCCTGATGTATTTGATTTTCCACGCGATATCCAGCCCATCCTCGATAAGCATTGCCTGAGCTGCCATGGATACGACCCGAAAGGTAATGACGGTCCGAGGGCCGGAGGAGTGATACTTAGCGGCGACCGTGGTCCATTTTATTCTCACAGTTACTACACATTGACTTTGCTACGCCAGTTTGTTGACGGGCGTAATCAGCCAAAGAGCAACCTCGCACCAAGGTCCATCGGCAGCAGTGCCAGCCCGCTGATTAAAAAGTTCAACGGCAGCCATTATAACGCCAAGGCAACAGAGCACGAACTGAATATGATACGTTACTGGATTGAATCCGGGGCTCCCTACCCCGGCACTTATGCGGCATTAGGTTGCGGTATGATTGGCGGATACGCTGAAAACAAACAGGATCAATCAGATACCCGCTGGCCAAGTACGATAGCTGCCGCCGAGGCTGTTCGACAGCGCTGCGTACAGTGCCATGACAAGTCGCTTCCATTGCCTCTGGCTCTTTCGGACAATCGAAACATCCCACCCTGGGACGCGCGACCGGGCTACGTACTTCGGCATTTGGTGTATAATCTTACACGTCCGGAGAAATCCCTTATCCTTCTGGCGCCGTTGTCAAAGCAGGCCGGGGGTTACGGCCTATGTAAACCAGTAAACAATAATACCACACAGAACGAACCGTTAATCGTTTTCGCCGATACCAACGATTTAGACTATCAGAAAATTCTTACCCTTTGTGTGGCGGGCAGCAAACAACTTGATACAATTAAGCGATTTGATATGCAGGATTTTCAACCACGACCTGCATATGTTCGCGAAATGAAAAGGTATGGGATTTTGCCGAAGGACATTGCCGCAGACGCTGCGATAGATATTTATGCAACCGACCGCGAATACTGGCAGTCGCTGTGGTATAAACCTGACACTAATATCAATACAAAATAACAGATAGAAGCAAAATATAAAATTTTTCAATGAATATGGAAAAACAAAGGCCAATCTCGAACTGCAATTTTAATTAATAATGTCTTTGACGCAGAAGGCACTGCGCTGGATGATAGTAGAATCAAATGGTAATGTTTTTTGAGGATTAACTATGAACGAGAAAAAAACGAAGCTAAGACTAAGTATTATGTTTATTGTAATGTTGTCCCTGACAACCAATGCCAGTTTATCTGGACAGGATTACCTCTCACCCTCGGCGATGGTTGCGGATAACCAGGCCGGAAAACTCTATATCGCTCAGAGCACAGCCAAGCAAGTAGCGGTTTTCGATATCTCTACACGCACGGTAATCAAGACTTATTCCTTACAGGCTGAGCCCGGCGGACTGGCACTATCCGCCGACAAATCACATCTGTACGTTACCTGTGCATTGCCAAAAGGTCTGGTTAAGGTAATTAATCTGCAAACCGGAAAAATCATCCATACCCTGCCTGCAGGACATACTCCTACGGCGCCCGTGCTCAGCTCAAACGGCAAAACTCTGTATGTGTGCAACCGTTTTGATAATAACGTCTCGGTCATCAACCTGGCTTCACGTAAACAGATAGCCCGAATACCCGTCCAGCGTGAGCCGGTAGCAGCGGCACTTACTCCAAACGGTAGATTTCTGTTCGTGAACAACCATATACCGGCAGGCGCCGCCAACAAGGGAAATATAGCCGCGGTGGTCTCTGTCATTGACACAACGAGCAATAATGTGATAACCACTATCGAGCTTCCCAACGGCACAACAGCATTGCAGGGAATCTGTATCTCGCCTGATGGTCGATATGCCTATGCCGCACATATCCTCGCCCGTTATACCGTTCCAACAACGCAGTTGGAGCGGGGATGGATAAATACTAATGCGCTCAGCATTATCGATATTGAGAGTAAAAAGTTATTTGATACTGTCCTTCTTGACGATGTGGACAACGGAGCCGCCAATCCGTGGGCCGTTGGCTGCACAAATGATGGCAAAAAAGTCTGTGTAACCCACGCCGGAACCGATGAAATAAGCATAATAGATGTAACCGCCCTACATGACAAAATCAGAAAATACCATGCTGATGAAAAAAACAATCAGAGAGGTTACGGGGGGCAGTCTAATTACGGTGGTTATGGTACAAGTTCAGCACCTATATCAAACATACCCAATGAACTGAGTTTTCTTTATGATATTCGAAAGCGAATCAAACTTTGCGGCAAAGGTCCACGTGCACTTGCAATCATTGGTTCCAATATTTACGTTGCAGAATACTTTACAGACAGTCTAACTTTAGTTGATTTAAATAAAACAACAGGCCATAAAACTACGGCTTTGCCGCTCGGCCCGACACCGCAATTAACACAAATACGCAGAGGTGAAATGCTTTTCCATGATGCCTCGTTGTGCTTCCAGCACTGGCATAGCTGCGCAAGTTGTCATCCGGGAGGTGCAAGGGTCGATGCCCTGAACTGGGACCTGCTTAACGACGGCTTAGGCAATCCTAAAAATACCAAAAATCTCCTGTTTGCACATAGAACCCCACCGGCGATGATTACGGGCGTGCGGGAGAATGCCGAGATGGCCGTACGCTCCGGAATCAGGCATATCCTCTTTGCAGTACGCCCGGAAGAGGAAGTTGTTGCAATTGATGAGTATCTCAAGTCGCTCGAACCGATTGCAAGCCCTTATTTGGTTGACGACAAACTTAGCGCTTCTGCCAAAAGAGGACAAAAGATATATAACAAAGCACATTGTGATTCATGTCACACGGGAGCATTGCATACGGACCTGCAGCAACACAACGTAGGCACGGGTGATGGATTAGATAAAGACAGAAAGTTCGACACTCCAAGTTTGGTCGAAGCATGGAGAACCGCACCGTACTTATACGATGGACGTGCTGCCACTATCGAAGAAGTCCTGGCAATATACAACTCGGACGACAAACACGGGGCAACGTCCAATCTTTCTCTCAAAGAGCTTAGTGATTTGGCCAACTTCGTTCTCTCGCAGTAAAATATCTTCGAACACGATATAACAGTAGGAGGATACTAATATGAGAAAAGGAACATCTCTTTTAAATCTGACCCTGGCTTCCTTACTGTTAATTATAATCAGCTGCCATACGCTTGATGCCGCCGTTTCGGATATAACAATCATCAGCCCATCCGGGGCTACAACCGCCGAACGTTTAGCGGCAAAAGAAATTCGCCGATATTTATATTTACGGACCGGCAAGCTGCTTCCAATCGTACAGACAAATAACAGGCCTCTCCTGAAAACACCGCTAATTGTGGTTGCACAAAAAGACCGTGCCGTTATTAAAACCATAACAGCCAGAAATGCAAAACTGACTGCCGATGTCAGCTCGTTACAACCTCAGCAATATCTCCTAAAGACAATTTCAACAAGAAGACGCCCGGTTGTATTAATTACCGGCGGTGATTCTATTGGAACCCTTTATGCTGCTTACCGATTCGCTGAACATCTGGGCGTACGTTTTTATATGCATGGTGACACAATTCCCGATAAACAAATCGCTTTGAAAATTCCCAAACTGGATGAAAAGGGCACGCCATTATTCAATATGCGGGGAATCCAGCCGTTTCACGATTTCCCCGAAGGGCCTGACTGGTGGAATACCGATGACTACAAAGCCATCATTGCACAACTACCCAAAATGCGTATGAACTTCTTCGGGTTGCATACATATCCACCCGGTGGGGTAGGGCCGGAACCGACGGTTTGGATCGGTATGCCCGGCGATTCCAATAAAGATGGAACCGTAAAGTTCAGCTACCCATCAAGACATTTCACCACACCTAACACCACCGGATCATGGGGCTATAAGCCGGCCAAGACAGGTGATTACGCTTTCGGCGCAGCGCAGATATTCGAACGCGACGACTATGGCCCGGATTATATGCGCGGCATGAATCCCTGGCCGCAGCTTTCGCCGGTAAAATCAAACGAATTGTTTGACCGAATGGGCGAGACGCTCAAAGAGGCTTTCGAGTATGCTCAATCTCTCGGCGTTAAGACCTGCCTGGGAACCGAAACACCTCTTATAATACCTGATCCCGTAAAAGAACGACTCAAAAGCAAGGGCATGGACCCATCCGATCCGGCCGTTGTACAACAGCTTTACGAGGGTATGTTCCAACGAATAACCAAAGCATATCCACTTGATTACTATTGGTTCTGGACACCGGAAGGCTGGACGTGGGGCAATCCAAAGGATGAACAGGTCAAAGCCACGTTAGCCGACTTTAGCGCTGCGATAGCAGCAGCCGAAAAAGTCAAACCCCCTTTTACATTAGCTACCTGCGGCTGGGTTCTCGGGCCGCCAAAGGACAGGGCATTATTCGACAACTTCCTGCCAAAGGAAATGCCTGTAAGCTGTAT
This sequence comes from Phycisphaerae bacterium, assembly GCA_030667885.1. Classification (GTDB taxonomy): domain Bacteria; phylum Planctomycetota; class Phycisphaerae; order Sedimentisphaerales; family Anaerobacaceae; genus NIOZ-UU13. The sequence goes on along the minus strand of DAOUVA010000010.1, from coordinate 15,362 downwards.
CAACCGCAATGTTGGCTTTGCACCCGTCGAACCCGGCTTTGCTCGTATCGAGGGACGGCCTCAGTGGGCCATTCCATGGCTTGAGGACGACCCGGCGCTAATTATACCACAGCTTTGGGCCGGTCGAATGCGGCGCGATGCAGCCGATGCACTCGCTTACGGATGCACGGGCCTGTTGGGTATCCATTGGCGCACGCGAATCCTCGGACCCAACGTCTCTGCACTGGCTCACGCTGCCTGGCAGCAGAAAAGATGGAATCCTGACTTCGGCAAGAAAACAAAACTGCCGGAACCAAAACTCTCAGAAGCTCGTCAAGGCGGCAACATCGCCAAATTTCCCAATAACCCAATAGCTGATACCCAGGAAGGCACTCTTTACCAAACGGTCATCTGGGATGTGAAAGCATATCGACTGAAGGTACCGAACGGTTCTTATATTGTAACACTTAAGTTCTGTGAACCAAATTACGACGCCGTGGACAAACGTATCTTCGGTGTCAAGCTCCAGAATGAAAATGTTATTGACAAGCTCGACATCTTCGCGGAGGTTGGCAAAAACAGAGCGATTGATTACACGTTCGAGGATGTGAATGTGACTGACGGTCTACTAACCATAGATTTTGTGAGCGAAGTAGAGTTCCCATGCATCGCCGCCTTTGTTGTGCAGGGCAAAGATATTACAAGGAAAATTAACTGCGGCGGACTGGCGTATAAGGACTATCAGGCCGACTTGCCGGCTTCAATTTCCGACACTAGATCCCGTGACCTCCCGGCACGCGATTTCTACGTTGACTGGGCCCTGACGCAATTCGGACCTGAAGTTTTCGTACCGATTGCAGAATTATTCACAAAGCTCGATGGAGGCCCAATGGCACCAGACGGAGGAAAAAGGGCCGCTCACCTGCCGCGTCCATCTACATGGGTCAATGGTCCGGGCGGTATCAATCCTGACAAAAGACCCTGGCAGCAGGTCAGTAATGAATATGCATTCATCGAGGAAATGGCCAAATTGCGCCCGCATGTCAAAGGGGCGGGCAACCTCGAACGGTTAGATTACTGGCTCAATAACTTCCGCTACCTACGGGCTGTTGGACAGGTAAACTGTACATGGGCCCAATTCAACGAAGCGATGACAAAAGTTAAAAACGAAAAACAACCCAACGAACAGAAGCAATTAGCCCGAAAGCTCGCCTTGCCCCTGCGGAAAGAGTTAGTGGCTCAGGTCTCTGAAGTACATCATCACCTTTTGGCAACTGTTACAACAAATGGAGCTATGGGCAATGTAGCCAACTGGCAGCAACATATAATGCCTAAATTGCTTACCGAACCAGGTCAGGAGCTGGCCAAAATCCTGGGCGAAGACCTGCCCGCTGACGCAATACCTTCGAATCAATATGTTGGGCCTATACGAATAATTGTCCCAACCGTTCGTACAAGTATAAATAACGGCGAGGACTTAAAGCTTAAGGTAATTATCCTGTCACAGAACCACTCCGAAGATGCGGCACTCTACTGGCGGGCTATGGGTCAGGGAACATACAATAGAATAGACCTTAAACACATTGCACGAGGAGTTTATTCAGTAAAGATTCCCGCCAGCCGGATTAAAAGCGACCTTGAATACTATGTCAGAGTAAGCTCAAGTAATGACCGGCAGATTACTTTCCCCGCTTCGGCACCACAAATTAATCAAACAATAATAGTCAATGATATTTATTTAACTAATTGATAGACATTGAAAGGGAGAAATGAATATAAGTAAATATGATTATACTCGTCGCCATTTCCTCAAAACCATAGGTTTGGGAGCCGCAGCCTTTGCTACTCAGAGTTCAAGTGACTCCTTAAAGCTTTTTGCCAATGGGAACACAGATAAAAAACCCAATATCGTTTTAATATTAGTTGACGATTTAGGCTGGATAGACACGGGCTGTTACGGCAGCAAGTACTACGAAACGCCTAATATTGACAAACTTGCTGCTGATGGCATGCGGTTCACCGATGCTTATGCCGCCTGCGCAGTCTGCTCACCGACCCGGGCGGCTGTTATGACGGGACGATACCCGGCCCGACTTGGCGTTACCGACTGGATTCGTTCACGCTTTCAGGGAGGAAAAATCCCTGAAAACAAGAAGAATCCGACCGAGTACGTAGGCGGCAAAAATAAGAAACTGCTGTGTCCACCCAACGCACTGTGGATGGAACTCGAAGAAATCACCATCGCCGAAGCACTCAAACCGGCAGGATACACTTCGTGCCATATTGGTAAGTGGCATTTAGGGGCAGATGACTGGTACCCGGACAGACAGGGTTTCGACTTCAACGTCGGCGGCTGCGACTTCGGCCAGCCACCAACTTATTTCGATCCGTATTATCGAAAGGGACAGGGAGAAATACCAACACTGGAACCTCGTCGCAATGGTGAATACCTGACCGACCGCGAAGCCGATGAAGCAGTCAAATTTATTCACAACCACAAAGATAAACCTTTCTTCCTGTATATGGCCCACTATACCGTCCATACACCCATCCAGGCCAAGAAAAACCTTATTGAAAAATACAAACTGAAACCACCTACAAACCAGAAGCATCCGACATACGCCGCAATGATTGAAAGTCTGGACGATGCCGTAGGCAGGATTTGTTCGGCGCTCGACGATCTCGACCTGGCCGAAAATACTATCATTTTCTTCACCAGTGACAACGGTGGTCTGCTCGGCCCAACAAATAACGCACCACTGCGTTCCGGCAAGGGCTTTCCGTATGAAGGCGGCATCCGTGAACCTCTGATAGTGCGATGGCCGAAGGTTATTAAACCGGGAACAGTCAGCCACGAACCTGTAACCAGTGTCGATTATTTCCCGACTATTTGCCAGGCCGCCGATGTTCCACTGCCAAATGACCGTGACATAGACGGCGTTTCCCTCCTTAACCATCTAAAATCAAATGGCACCAAGGAGTTGAATCGCCATGCACTATACTGGCACTTCCCGCACTATCGAGGCAACGTTGTCCCCTACAGTATCATTCGAGAAGGAAGCTGGAAGCTCATCAAAAGATATGAAGGCAAACCATTCGAACTGTTTAATCTAAAAAGCGACATCTCCGAGGAAAACGACCTTTCACAGATATACCCCACTAAGACCAGACAGCTCGATGCTAAATTAAGACGCTGGCTGCGACTCACCAGTGCCAAAATGCCCAAACTGAATCCAAACTATGACTCGAATAACTCTTGATGGGAAAGAAAAAATATAAAAGACTTCAGCAAAAGGAACTCATATTATGAAACGACGCAATTTTCTCAAAGCTATCGGTGCCGGTGCCGTCTCTATGACACTGCCGGGATATACGAATGCCTCCGGACAGGCTGTCAACAAGGGCACTCGACCCAACATCCTGTGGATTTTGTCCGAAGATATCAGCCCCGACCTTAGCTGCTATGGTACACCGGCGGTAGAGACTCCAAATCTCAACAAACTCGCCGACCAGGGCGTCCGCTTCACCAACGCATTTACTACCAGCCCGGTTTGCTCTACCAGTCGTTCGGCTATGATTACCGGTATGCACCAGAGTTCTATTGGTGCCCACCACCATCGAAGTCATCGTGGGGATGGATACATATTGCCGGAGCCAGTCAAACCAATAACAGAATACTTCCGCAAGGCAGGCTATTTCACTGCAAATGTCAAAACGGCCGCTCCCGGAGTACGCGGCTCAGGCAAAACTGATTTTAACTTTAAGTCCAGCAAAGTTTTTGATGGCGATGACTGGAATCAGCGGACTCCTGGCCAGCCGTTCTTTGCACAGCTATCAATCAGTATGACACATCGCGGTAAGCAGTGGAACGGTCTTGACAAAAAACTCGATAATCCTGTTGATCCTGCAAAAGTCGAGTTGCCCCCGTTCTTTCCCGACCATCCAACAGCACGAGCAGACTGGGCAACATACCTAAACTCTATCCAGATGATGGATCAATACGTTGGAAAAATTATGCAGCGCCTTGATAACGAGGGGCTAACAGACAACACGGTTGTTATTTTCATCGGCGATCACGGCCGTTGTCATGTCCGCGGTAAGCAGTGGCTGTACGACGGAGGAATTCGGATTCCTCTGATTGTACGCTGGCCAGGCAAATTAAAACCGGGCCGTGTAAATGAAGACATGGTTAGCGCAATCGATATTTCTGCAACGGTTTTGAAAATTGCAGGCATTAATCCGCCAAAACATCTACAGGGTCAGGTTTTCTTTGGTCCAGGTGCTAAGAAGCAGGAATATATCTTTGCAGCTCGCGGCCGATGCGACGAAACTATAGAGTGTATTCGCTGTGTCCATGATAAACGCTACAGCTATATTCGAAACTACATGCCGTACCGTCCATGGATGGCGCTCAATCGATATAAGGACACCAGCTATCCGATGCGGGATCTCTTGCGCAAACTTAATGCCGAAGGTAAACTTACCCCAGCTCAGATGAAATTCATGGCCCCGACCAAGCCGCCGGAAGAATTATACGACCTGAAAAATGACCCTTACGAACTTCATAATCTGGTCAACTCACCCAAGCATCAAAATATTCTAACGCGTATGCGTACGGCCCATATTAAATGGATGCATCAAACCGGAGACTTAGGTTTGATTCCAGAGCCGGAACTGGAGGATATTTATCTCAAATACGGCAATGGCTATGACATACTGGCCCAGCCGGAAAATCGCGACCTGATTGACTGCATCCGAAAGGTAATAGAACTCGGCGAACAAGGTAAATCGGCAATACCCCAACTCATCGATGCAATGCAGGATAAGAGACCCTCAGTACGCTGGTGGGCGGCAATCGGTCTGGGTAATATGAATTCGGATGCCGAAGCCGCCAAAACCGTATTACAAAAAGCTTTGAACGACAAATCCGCTTCGGTCCGCATTGCCGCCGCTCGTGCATTCTGCAGGATGGGTAGAAGCAGGCAAGCCATGAAACTTTTAGTAGAGGAACTGCAAAACGAAGATAATAAGATCGCTCGCCACTATGCTGCCCTGGAACTGGAAGACCTCGGCGACAATGCTGGAGAATTCATAGAAGAGATTCGTGCCGCGAGAAATGACAGTTACGACGGCGTCAAACGGGTAGCCACCCGTATCGTAAGCACGCTGGAAAAATAAATCACAGCTAATCCGTAAGAAATAATCAGGATCTCAAAATAACATAATTATCATTTGTTACTTATCAAAGATAAGTCGCAGAGCTAAATGCAGAAGATAATATCACTTTTACTTTAACTTAATAGGTACACCTTGATTACGGGCCTGAGTTATGAATGACTTTAACTCTTCCAGCAGCAGCTGTACTTGCTGAGTATCCTCAAGCAGACTTTCATAAAATCGCCCATCATTTATAAGCATAGCTGCACTACCCTGGCCGTTGTTTATTTTCTCTAATATAAGCCGCATTTGAGCCGAAGCCTTACCTATTTCTTCGCTCGTACCGACCATCGCAACAACGAGTTCTTCTGTTTTGCTATCAACATTCTTCAAAGTTGCTGTCCCTGCAACGGCGAATTTTCGGAATTCTTCTATTGTCTTCTTAGCTTCATGCGAGGCATCTGTAAGATTAGATATAGTTTTCTGGAGGTTTTCTTTGTTACTGCGGTTGCCGAGTATATCATTGGCATTAGCAATAAGAATCCTGATGCCTTCAACCATATTTTCCAGCTTTTTCTGGGTTTCCTCTGGAAAAAACTCACTTGTTATACCAGTCGAGCCCTGCAGTAATATTTGATCCACCAAATAAATTGTCTCCGGCCGATTCGGGTCTAACGGCTCTGCGGGTTTATCTGGGTATTGTTTAATTTCGACATAACTGCTGCCCAAACCCCGGCTCATAAGTTTTACATCAATATTAGAGGGAATATTAGCGTACTTTTTGTCAATACTGAGAACAACTATTGTTTGATAATACTCTAAGCCGGTCGCCATATCCTTTCGTATCTCAGGCGCCATAACCTTTGTAACCCTGCCGATTTGATAGCCGCAAAATCGCACAGGCGTATCAGTCTGCACTCCCGGCGCTGTCGGGAATTGAACGAAAACCTCAAAAGAACCCATCTTGGTAACTGCAGTCGGCAAATCACCGAACTTAAATATCAGCCATACAAGCGCACATACGCCTACTGCCACAAAAACGCCCACAATCATATTGCGTCTTCTTTGGGTGGTCTCATAGTCACTCACTGTTCACTCCCTTTCATATCACCGCGGCCTTCCATAAACAACTCCCTTATGGCACGCAAAGGATAGCCGCTGTCGTTAAGTTTTTTTATCAGTTTAATTCGTTCAATGCCCTTTTCATCAAACATCCTCCTCCCGCTCGGTGTTACTTCTGTAGGCTCAAGCAGTCCTACCATAAGATAATATTGCAGAGATTGCCGAGAAATGCCAGCTTTTTTTGCAGCTATTCCTATAGATGACAAATTGCCTTTACCGCTCAATGCTCATCCCCAAAAACGAAAGAACATAAAGTAACATAATTATAGTAAACAAAATTGTACTACATTCAAACAAAATATAACAACCACAAAAAATGTGCTCAATATAGAGAAAACGGCATATACTGTGTTTAAGCTCTCCAGCAGGATAAAAAAACAGCCGTTTCCCTGCTATTAATTACCATAACATATATCGACAACTACATTAAAACGCATTGAACTTTTATGGATTCAATCAACAGAAGGATGATTTATTATTGTTTTATGGCATGAATTCAGGGTTTGACCCCTGGCGTCGGAGAAGCGGCCTGCCAGTTAGCAGGAGCATTGCCCGAATGATTCTGGCCCGTAAATACTCTCTGAAGCGCATCACCGCCACCATCGGCTGCCTCAGGCCAGGGTGCCACATCAGAGTAAATCACTTCATCCACGATGACCCAGCAAACAGACTGGCCCGGTTGGTCCGGCGATAAAGGGTATTCCAGCGAAAATCGTTCACCGCTATTGGAAAGAGAACCTGACCAGGGACCTGCTATTTCCACACCGGCGGTTAACGAACCGGTATCATACGTCGCAATAAAGTTAGCCAATCGAGTTGTTTCCGTAGCCGGGTCAAAGCCCACTACTATTAATCTACCGTCAACGGGAATCGATGTACCCGGCGGAAATGTGTAATTCACAGCTCCATCCAGCCGCCAGGGTCCTTCGGAATTTTCCAGATAAACCGCCCCTGCCGTGGGATTATATAACTCGATATACTCTTCGTTAAGCTCTAAAGGATGATACATAAACTCGTCAATTACTACATCCAGAAAAGGATTTCCGTTAGCTGCATCCCGCGACGGTGCCATAGCAAGCCAATACGCCCCGCCATCAGGGTAACGTCCAAGGGATATGTCGTTGTCCTGGCCCTTAAATTTGATACAGTCAACTACACGATCTTCCGAATTACCCGGCAGATAAGAAAGAACAACCTCTTCGCCGGCCTTGTTCAAACCAAAACCGCTGCTGATGGGATTATGAAAATCATTTACCTCGTCAAAACTAATCCAGCCATAACCGCCAATATCAATCGCAGGAATAGCCCACTTCTTGAGCTCACCGATGTCATCGCTGAGATACCAGTCCTGCAGATTAATACTTGTTCCTGTCGCATTATAAAGCTCTATCCAGTCGCTGGAATCATACTCTGGATGTTGAGGATTACTATAATTGGTATGTGCCATAATTTCATTAAGAACAACGGTAGTTACAGTTTCAGGACCATCCAGCCCGGGCGAACCACCAATATATGTGCTAGCGCGCCAGTTACCACCATAGTTGAGTGAACCTTCAGGCTCGCCAATAATTGCATCATCCAAAGGCACCAGCGAATGACCACCGCCATCGGCTGACAGCGGCCAGCCCCGGCCATCATTGTATTCGAACTTTGCAATGACACCGTTCCAGAAATCTTCCAGGGCAATGCTTTCTCCGCTGTTTGACAGATTTCCCAAATATTCGCCGGCGATTCTATCAGACATACTCAAACCATAGCGAGATGTAAAAGCAGCTTCATTCTTTACAACAAGAACATACTCGCCGGGCAAAAGGCTCACAATGTTGCCTGAGCCAAAATCAAATGTAATCCCCTCAACAAAGGAAACAAAAGTCAAATCAATCCTTTCGTCACCGATATTCTTTAATTCTACATATTCGAATTCATCGTTGTCAATCGAATCGCCTATAGCCGCCCCGGAAGGATTGTACATTATCTCGGTAATTCTCAGATTCTCCAGAATACCTGCCGACAGCGGCTCACCGGCAACAAACTGAACTGGCTCGGACCAGTGACTCCATCGGCCGCTGTTGTCCTTCATCCGGCAGCGAACCCTGTATGTATCCCCAACATTAACTGCACTGGCTGGTATTTGTATGTCACTGTTAAAGGTCGTAATCTCCTGGCTTTCCCAAACGGCGTCTATCTCATATTTCCCCGGCTTCCGGCTGTAACTGAGCGGCGTACTCGGTGACTCACCTGGTTCAGCCGCCTCGGAAGTTAATCGAATATCAATAAAACAATCGGAACTGTTGCTCAGATAAGAATTGATTACCTGCACTGCGACCACGTTTGTACCTGAAACGAGATAACTTTGCGCCTCGGGTAACGTAAAAGCGGTAAATTCGTGATTTTCTGAACGGTTACTGACGACTGCATCAAAAGGCAGTTCCGCCGAATGCGTGTTACCGGATACGACATGGACACCATTGATCCAAATATTGACACCATCGTCGTACTTGGCTTGAAGGGTCAACATTCCGATTTCATCAGGGTCTGATATATTAAATGTTTTTCGCAGATACACAGTCGTGTATCGACCCCTCATATCACTTAGATTAGTAACAATGAATGACTCGCCATAGCCGATGGCAGTTTTACCACTTAGCCAGTTCGAATCGTTAAACTCAATCTGGCGCCAATTATCTTGCCCCCCTGAAGGTTCTTGCGTACCTTTGAAATATTTCCAATCAGCGCCGTCCTCTATCAAGACGACACTTCGATCCTCAATCACAGGCACAACTTGAGAGCTGGGAGCCACCTCGGCGATACGCCATTTCATCGCGGCAAAGGTACCGCTGCCCTGAGGGTCGCTGAAAGGGCTTGTCTCAAATGTCAGGCCGTTAATTGGATAAGTGGACGGACAGGTTGCTGTGACGGTGGGCGTATGTGGAATGGCGGAATCTCTGGAAATGGAACCCATACGGCTCTGCCGCTCGACCACGAAATCCTTCATTACCCGAACCATGCCCTCAAAGCTCCTGGTGTATCCGCGCTGCCCGGCCTCCTCGTAGAACCGGCCCTGACCAGCCTTAAATGATGCCTGTTGGTTAAGATACCGAGAATAGGCACCGTCGCCCACGACCCAGTGGTAGTCCCACATAGCTCGATCTGCGTCAACAATATAAGGCCCACCATCAGGATTGTCGATGACGGCAGCAAATTCATCTATCAACTGGTTCGTCTGCTCGGGATTGAACAGCAGGTCGACTATCTCGCGGACTCGGTTCCTGCAGTCGATATTTATCTCGGAATGGTTTAACACTCCGCTTCGGCTGAACGGATCCGACATGCTGCCGTAATAGCAGGTCCAGGTCAGGTCAACATCCCACACTAACTGCCACCATAGGTTGTTGCTGCCCCATTCGTTGGTGGTCGGCTCAGGATTCTGATAAAAAAAATGATTCTTGCTCGTGATATCGCCATGGTGGACGGCATTGTAAATAGCGTACAGACCATAGTATGCGTCGAGATTAACAATGGAACCCCACATATCGGCAGAAGAGGCTGAGTTGTAATTGCTCCTGAAGGCAAAGACATCGGACTTATCCGTGGCGCCCGTGGGTCCCTGGTTGTTCAGTTTGGCGCCACCCTCATAGGCTCCATCCATTTTGTAAAGGTTGCCGTCCGGCAGGTCGTGTTCATCCAGGAAACGCCCATCCATTTGTTCAATCGTCAGATACACACCCCAGAAATCACCATCGTACTGGGTCCCGCTGCTGGTTAGTAGCGAATGTGCGGCGTTGAGAGTACCATCTTCATACTGCTCATCGATAATCCGAAATTGTAAATAGTTCGTCTTTGGTGCCGGAACGCCGGCCATATTAAAAAGTTTGAAAGCAACCGCCTCGAACATGCCGTGCTCGCCACGCTGCCCGAAACTACCCTGCTGGATACATGCGGAGAAATTGAGCTTGTCCCATTTGGTCTTATACTTTTTGCCGTAATCATCGCAAGCCTGGAAACGGTGCCCTCGATTGAAGTTAAATTTCCACATGTTCTTACCCATGGCGTATCGCCAGACACCGCCGCGCATGCGGTACCGGATGTGGTCGTACACTTTTCCGTCATAGACGAACGTGCCGAGCCATTTGTAATCGCTGCCCCCGTATTTTTCGAACCAGGTAGCAGTCTCGACATCGGATTTTTTGCTGATGAGATGATAAACGGGCAGACTGCGCATAACGTCGGTACCATATTCAACAACAGGAGTAACACCCGGCTGAACAGCACCACGCCAGGATGGCACACCATCATAAACAAAATATGCAAAATTCGGCTGTGGATCATCCGAATAAGGCACCCTAAGGCCTTGTCCGCTGTTATCCATAACTACAATTCGATAGCGTATCAGCCTACGGTGAATCTGCAAAGATTCCGGTATTTGCACCGTATAAATATAATCACCAGCGGCTTCATCCCCGTTGAGTCCCTCATCATTCATCGCTATGCTGGTCCAATTCGAATTATACCGCCCCTCGTTGATATTGATATAGCTACCCGGCTCGACGATTTGATATACCAGCGAAACTTCAGCTACTCCATCGGAGTCTGTTACCTTAGCGGTAATAGTTACAACCTCGTCTGATTTGGGCTGTTTCGGCAAATGTTTGACCTGCCGGATATGAGGTGGAATGTTTTCGGCATAAATCACGGCATTATGCTCGGCAGGCGTCGGATAAGACGAACGCCAACTGCCGCCAAGGTCATTATCAAACAATGGATTGACTAATTGGATAGAACTGCCGGTTCCAGGTTGATCTTCAGGTACGGCATCACCGACAGTAGGCCAGGGAAATCCAAGCTGATAATCAATCTTGTCGATTACCTTCCCTTCGGAATTGCGAAGTTCAATTGTTTCTCCGCTGCTATCGAGTTTGCTCGCAAGTTCGAATGGGCCGAATATCGAAGTCTGTGATATGAAAAATCTGCCGTTATTCCATTTTGTGTTCATATGAGCCGGGTTCTGGACCACAATAATATACCCGCCTGCCGGTAATATCGAGCCAACTGGAAAATTGTAAGAGATGCCGTCGCTGAAATACCAGCCGGAAAGGTTAACATCTGTCGAGCCAAAGTTATGAAGTTCGATAAATTCTACTAAATCGGTTGCAATATCAGGGTCGTAATGAATCTCATTAATCACTACCGAAGGGATTGTTTCATCGAAACCATCGACTTGAGCATCGGCTTTTTCATACCCGGCCAATGACAAGATTATTATGAGACTAAAATATGAGATAATAAAAGACCTGAACACTTCCGACCCCTTCCTCACTGATTGTTTGGGTCACAAACTGCAAATCATTCTTAGTAAACTATTATTTGTACTTATTTTAACATATTAACACCAGTCAAGTCAATGCCTTTGGCAAAATACGCAATTAATTGTAAATTAACTTAATAGCATTTTTAGAATTGACATTCGTAATCGCCAGACCGATAAAAATCTTTTTAGGCACTTTATCTCTCAACTTACCACAAAAAATCTCAGAAGTACCATATGATTAATGCCGATAAACTTATTTCAGAGATAAATGAATCTATACGTATTTTACCGGCGCACTATCATTGATGAATTACACAAAAGATCAACAATTGAATGAAATCTTTGAACGACCTTCAGAAATTATCACTATCGGCCATAACACCTCTATCAAAGAAGCAGCGGCTAAAATGTTTACTAATAAAGTCAGTTGTCTTATTGTCAATAATGACGCCGGAGAGTTTATCGGCCTTGTGACTGAACGGGATATTGTGAACCGGGTGGTTGCCTCCTCTATGGACATTGAGAAAACCACCATATCTAATATCATGTCAACTCATATTATTTCCTGTTCTCCCAATACTCCGAGTAGCGAAGTTCGGGAAATTATGACGGCTAATCAGATTCGGCATTTGCCAATCATCGATAAGGGCTCTGTGGTCGGAATACTTTCAACGCGTGACCTTATGGCAAGACAGCTTCTTGAGGATAGGGCCGCTGCCGAAGAAGTCGCAATGCTTTCGACTTGCCTGAAAAGTATCGACTTAAATGAAGTGGCTGAAATAGTGACTCGCGAGGCACCCAAGCTTTTTCAAGCTGAAAAATGTGTACTATTTATTAGTCGAGATGGCACCGCAGGTAAACCCTCCTCTTTAATCAGCAACAACAACTGCTCCTGCCCTAAAAATTCTCTTTTACACCTAAAAGATATACCACAATTAACCGATGGGGCTGAATTTCATTACGACAACATTCCTCTTGTCTGCGAAAATCTCGGGGCCAAATCACCTCGTCTTGTCATCCCGCTTAACGCCTCCCCAGACAGTGTAGCTTCGACTTTATCCAGCTCAGCCAAAGAGCAAAAGCCAAATAGCGCCGATTGCTATTTATGTATGTGTGGCTTGGCTGCTTCCATTGCCACAAACAGAGAACTAACAACGTATAAGGCCAAATTAGCGAGAGATATTCTGAACTCACATTTGACAAACGCAAAGTTATATCAAGAGGCAAGGCTCACATCTCTGACAGATACCCTTACATCAGTAGGCTCAAGAAAGATGCTTGAGGATAAACTCCAGGCAGAGTTCGCACGTTCAAAACGTTATAAACGAATATTCTCACTTGCAATTTTTGATCTCGATAATTTCAAAACAATCAATGATGTATTAGGCCATGGCACTGGTGACGAAGCACTCAAAAAACTTGCTAAGTGCATGAAAAGAGAGAAAAGAACAACGGACATACTCACGCGTTATGGCGGCGACGAATTTGTAATGATAATGCCGGAAACCAAAGCAATAGATGCTGTTATATTATTAGAAAGGATTCGAGATAAAGTCCAGCAGATAAAGCTGAGGGAAAACCTGCCGATGACGATTAGCTGTGGGATAGCAGAGCATTCATTTAAACCCACCGATTCTTCCAGGGAGGTCATGCGCAGAGCCGACCTGGCACTATACGAAGCTAAAAGTGCCGGACGAAATTGTGTTAAGGTCTGGGACAAAACTATGTCAAAGGCCCTGAACAACAACGACATCGAGAATGAAAAAATCAAGAAGCTGCAAAGACGCATTGCCGGCCTGTCAGAGCAGGCGGAGAAAGTCTTTATTCAAAGTATCTGGGGATTGGTTCAGGCACTCGAAGCAAAAGACCCTTATACAAAAAAACATTCAGAAAACGTAATGTACTACGCAGTCGGCATAGCCAAAACAATGAAAATAGCTCCCGATCAAATAGATGTTATTCTTCGTGCCGCAATGATTCATGATATCGGGAAGATTGGGATACCCGATGCAATTTTAGCAAAACCTGCCAAACTAACACCCCACGAACGCAGCATCATCGAGCAGCATCCACTAATTGCCGTGCGTATCCTGGAGAAAATGACTTTCCTGGAACAGGAGATTGCCATCATTCGACACCATCACGAAAAATGGAACGGCCATGGCTATCCAGACGGCTTATCTAATACTGCAATACCCCTCGGCGCCCGCATTATGGCAATTGCTGATACTTTCGACGCACTTACTTCAAACCGAACTTACCATAAAGCTCGATCTGTTGCCGAAGCAATCGAAATCATGGTCGATTCATCCGGATATGATTATGCCCCAAAGGTCGTCAAAGGTATGGTTTCATGGGTAGAAAATGCTCGCAGTCAACTGGGAAAAACGCAACTCACAACGGACGGGCTGTTAGAATCACAAAGGCAACAAGACACCAGTTCTATGACTCAGCTTATTGCCTGTGAAGTTACTTAATAGATATATAGCATTAAGAGTTTTAACGACTCACTTTAACATACCGTAAATGTCTATTCATGCCGCAGTGATTCAATTGGATCCATATTGGCCGCACGATAGGCCGGATACAAGCCAAATATTATCCCCACACCGGCACTGATTCCAAAAGCCAAAATTAATGAACCTGTGGTGATTACTGTGCGCATCTGTCCAAAATGGGTTACTAAAAACGGTATTAAAGACCCTAAGAAAATTCCAAGAACACCTCCAGACAGCGTTAAAATTAACGTTTCTGACAGGAACTGAAAAATAATATCCCGCTTCTTGGCTCCAAGGGCACGGCGAATTCCGATCTCTCGCGTTCGCTCACTTACAGTGGCCAACATAATATTCATAATACCGATACCACCAACCAAAAGTGAAATCGCAGCGATTGAACCAAGAACAATAGTGAAAATGCGCTGGAATTCCTTCGCCTGTCTCATCAGCTCCAGGGGAACAGTTATTTCATAGTCATTTTTCTTGTGAAATCTACTCATGAGTGTCTCTACACTCCGGCGTGTCCCCATTACCAGATCAATCTCGCTGACTTTGACTATAATTTCCTGAAGTTCAACTTTTTCAAAAGTTCGACTGCCGGCGCTAATCTGTAGTGACATTTCACCAAAACGGTTCCGCACCGTATTGAGAGGAATATAGATACAGCCTAAGTTCGCACCAGCCTTCTTTGCTCCTGTGGCATCCTTCTCCCCAAAACCGTTTGCCCCTTTGACCTTGTCACTGGCCTGCTCAGTAACAACGCCCACAACTTGATAGTAATCACTGGCTATTTTTATATCCTGGCCTAATGGGTCGTCAAAGCCAAAGAGATCTCTGACCAACTTTTCATCGACAGCACAAATACCTCTTTTGTAGTGCATATCTGTACTGCTGAGAAACCGCCCGTATTTTAAACGTTCACTCGATATCTCAGGAAACCACGGCACTGTACCGACTACTTCGACAGCCAGCCTGCGAGTGCGATACTGTGCCTGCTGAGAGAGACGGCGATTCGGTACTATAACCTGGACGTTTGGTATGCCATTGCGGAAACGCTCGGCATCGGCATAGGTCAAACCATATTCTTTCATAGTTTGCTGTTGACCACCTGACGATTGGTCATCAGGAGGATTTACTGTTGTTATAATAATATTGTGGCTGCCAAGCTGGGCAATCTTTTCCTGTGCGTCCCGACTGGCCCCTTCACCTATCGCAAGCATGGCACTAACCGAAGATACGCCGACGATACTACCTAACATTGTCAGAGTAGAACGCAGCCTGTGCATCCACAGGCTCTT
>DAOUVA010000164.1 GCA_030667885.1 Phycisphaerae bacterium | reverse complement strand
TTCGGCAGCCTGCAGGTTCTCAGCCTGAATATTGAGCACCGATATCGTACCTTCAAGACGGTTCATCTTGTAACCGAACTTGGCGCGGGCGGTGTCCTTTGTGCTGATTGCGCTGTCCAATGTTACCAAAGCGTTCTTGGCGCTGGCAACGTCGGCAATAGTAAGGCCTGTAATACTAAGCCCGCCCGAGGCGCTTGTTATATTGCTGCCTTCAATACTGATGTTATCGGTCGTAAGTTTGCCAAAGTGGATTGACACGGTAGCGGAGTTGTCGAGCATCTTGATGCCGTTAAAGGTGGTTGCTCCGGCGACACGGTCGATTTCCTGACGCATTTCCGTGAACTCGTTCTCCATAATCGCTCTCTGTGCTGAAGAGTACGAGCCTGTTGCCGCCTGTTCGGCCAACTGCTGCATACGCACTAAGGAATCATCGATTGTTGCCATAGCACCTTCCATCGTCTGAAGCATACTAATGCCGTCCTGAGCGTTACGAGCACCCTGCTGGATAACAGCGATGTCGGCCCGCATCAATTCTCGAACAGCCAGGCCGGCTGCGTCGTCCTTTGCGCTGTTGATGCGCAAGCCTGACGACAGCCTTTCAACTGATCGAGACAGGGCATTGTAGCTCTGGCCCAGGTGCCTTGCTGCGTTTACTGCCATAAGATTGTTCTTAATTGCTAACATTTTTTTGACTCCTTAAAAAGTACTAAATAAGTATCTTTTGGCCCTTTCAAAAGCCCCCCAGAAGATTTGTTTGAATGCGCAACAAGCGCCCCAATAAATTTGCTTACAATGGCCTATATCGTGTAAAAAAGAGGGGGGCTTAACGAGTTTCTGCTTTTTAACGAATTTATTACTCACTCATAATACTACGGAAATTGGCCCATGGACGGAAGTTTCCGGTATTAGCGAATATCTCAAACAAATAGTGTTACGGATAAGGAAATATCATCCTGAAAAAGGGGTAAAACACATCCGGATCGCGTCTATTTAGTGGTCTCGGTAACACCTAAGCATTCAGTAAGTCAGGTGGTTAATGTTATAAAAGACAATATCGGAAGTTCGATGCACAAAAGTGCTCCTTTCGAGATAAGGTCTATGGGGTTGTATGTGGTATTTGGCTGACGGGCTATTTTGCCTCGAAGGTCCGTAAAATGAAGAAGTGTTAACGAAATATGGACAGAAACTGGGATTAGAAAACACGGGACTCTGCGAAGCCTGAATGCAAAACTACCGCGCCCAAAAGGACGAGGTAGTTTACGATATGGTATTGATACTAAAACTTTTTACAGAGTATTTTTGCCGGATAATATTTGCATTAGACCGATAAAATTGAAATCTATTATCAAGTGATGGCCTTCCAGCTCTGGTTTAAATCTTCCATTAGCTTGATTACGTCACGTATCATCTGAGGATCGCTTTTTATATTGGCCTGGGACAGGCGATTAATCATAAAAATATAGAGCTTTCGTAGATTGCCCGCTATTTCACCGCCGGCGTCCATATCCAGGACCGCATTTAGCTCATTAATTATATCAATAGCTTTATTTATATAACGGCCCTTTGCTTCGCAATTATTATTCTCAATCTCCCTGATGGCCAGTCTCAGAAACTTGATTGCGCCGTCATATAACATGACAATGAGACGGCCTTTGCTCTGTGTTGTAACTGCGTTGTCCTGATATGCTGTAATTCCATTCATGTTTTTGCTCCACTATAATCTATCTCATACTGCCTGCACGATGCCTGTTTTTTACCAAATATGTTTTCATAAATCTTATCGAATAAAAAAGAGGGAACTTAAGGAATTTCTTCTATTAAATGGCCAAACTCTTGCCGAAAGGGTATCTGAAACAGGATAAGGACGATCTCGACAAAGCAATTAGCCGGTTTGAGTTTGTCAGTTGTGTAATGCCCGGGATGAATGAAATCTGTGATATCAGGTGATTTCTTCAACCCGGTTTTTCGGGGATTTTCTTGGGCTGGATATGCTTTTTATTGGTTGAGGTTTTTCGGGTGCCTGTTCTTTGGACTTGTCATGGTTAAAGGGAACACTTTTGATATGGCCGTTAATTTTGTCAACTATTGTATAACTCTCCACTATAGCCAAAAGGCTCAATAGAAAGCTGAGAGTACTTTCCGCACCCTGATTGGTATTAACGCCGTCACGGAGAAGTCCGTCGTTACATCCTTTTGTTTTAAAGTCATACAGCGGGATGCGCAATTCGTTTTGCCCGAGGAACCAGTCAAAAGCTTTTCTTTGAAGGGTCAAATATTTATCGTTCTGTGTAGCGTCATAAGCCGCATGTAACATCATAACCGTGCTGGCTGCTTCGAGAGGTTGCTGGTCAAATGTGGCTTTTGTCCCGCCGCGTTCGTACCATCCTTTGCAGCCGACGAAGCTGAAATATTCGTTATTGAAAGTATTTGCCAGCAGAAAAGCACAGGTTTTTTCTGCAATCTCGATATATTTCTTGTTCCCCGAAGTAAGACCGGCAACGAATAGAGCATAAGGCAAAATGGCGTTATCGTACGTCAAAATTTCCTCGAACCATTCCCAGTTGGGGTAATTATTTTCTTCGTATTGAATTATCAGGCCGTCTGCCGTTAATTCCAGTTGGCGTTTTATGTCACTGGCGCCGGGAAACTGTTTCAAATAATCACACATACCAAGTATCGAATACGCCATACCCCTTGGTAGTTGCTTTTGAATAAGCTCTACGGATTTATCAAAGCAGCTCTTGGCAATAGATAGATATGCCGGTGAAGGTGGTTGTGCCATAACCGTTCCGAACGCCCACAGTGCTCTGCCAAAAGCATCATTTAACGGCTCATCCTTAAACCAGCTTCTGTCAAAATTCATAAAGTTTCTGATTGTGCCGTCGCTGTTTTGTGAATGTATGATGAAGGAAAAATATGTATCGAGAAGCTTAAGAGTCTGCGGCTCGGAATACTGGGCGTAATGCTTGGCTATTAAAATTACCGCCCTGGCATTATCATCCGTACAGTAACCATATTCGCGGTTTGGTATGGTAAAATTGGCATGCTGATATAAGCCGGTGTCATCGGTCAGCTTTTCTAAGTGAGCCAGTGAAAGTTCCGGCACCTCAATTGATAATGTTGTTTTAGCCGCTATATGCACCGGCAGCCATTTTGCCTTAAATAATTTCCAGTAGGCCTGTCCGATTTTGGGCCATGTTCGGGACCGGCCGTACTCGTATGCCCGTCTTCGCAGAGAATAAAACTCCGAGTCGTCCTGAAGTATCTCGATTATTATCTCAGCTAATTGTTCCGAGTCTTTGAATCCTACTAACCTACCTCGCCCGTCCGCCAACAGTTCCGTAGCCGCCCAGTAAGGACTCGATACAACAGCCTTGCCTGTGCCTACTGCAAATGATAACGTACCGCTGGTCAGTTGTTTTTCGCTTATATATGATGTTACGTAGATGTCCGCTGCGCACAAAAAGTTGTGAAGCTCCTGGTCATCTACGAATCTGTTATAGAAGATTACATGTTCCTGCAGCTTTAAGTCTTTGACCATTTGTCTCAAACTGAATCTGTATACCTCGCCCTCCTCTTTTAGTATGTTCGGGTGAGTCATACCCAGAATTATGTACATCACCGAAGGATCGGCTTTGACTATCGCAGGCATCGCCTTAAGCATCACCTCTATACCTTTGTTCCTGTTAAGCAAACCGAAGGTTAAAATTGTTCTTCGGTCTTCCAGTCTGAATTTGTGTTTATAGTAGTTGCTGTCAACAAAAGGCAAATCCGGCATGCCGTGTGCGATTAATTTTATTTTCTTGGCTGGTATATTATAAATATCCCGCAGCATACTCACGCCGCGTTCGTTCATGGTGATTACTTTGTAAGAGACATTGCAGACATCAACTAACGATTTATGGTAGGCCGAACCCGGCTCATCGAGTAATGTATGAAGGGTCGTTATGATGGGGGCTTTTAGTCTGTTCAAAAGCAAGCTTAGATATGAACCTCCTTCGCCGCCAAAAAGACCGAACTCGTGCTGGACGCAAACCGCGTCAACGTGGCTGAAATTGATATAATCCGCCGCACAAATATAATCGCTTTTTACATTCTGGCGGATTTCGAACTTGACCGGATCCTTATACTTTTGGTCCCCCGACCGCATCGCCACTACCTGAGGCTCGAATTCACCCTTGGCTGCTAAGGCTGTGTTTTTGATAAGGTCTGATGCGAAGGTTGCTATGCCGCATTTTCTTGGTAGGAAAGAAGAGATAAAAGCTACTTTTTTCGACGAACTTTTTGGCATTGGTAATATCCCATTTTAAGAACTGCAAAACATACTTGTATTCTAAGAATAATTAACCCGTTCGTCAAGTAATTTGGCCGTTATAACAGAAGAAAAAAACTTTTATTCAGACGTATAAATTCCCTCTCTTGCTACGGGGTTAAAATAGGTAACTTAGCCGTTTTTTCAACATATCCGGCTATATATATATTAAAATGGATACCCCACTTTTTTTGCTCACCGTCCCTTCTGTTTTTACGTTGAAAAGATAGAGATTGCCAGTAATGAATTTGGAATCAATATTAAATAACTCGTCTGTGGTTCAGTCCAATAGAGCGTTTCTGTAGGCTACACGACACAAAAACTTGTAATTGATGAAGTATATGCTGAATTGCTTATGGCGCATTATCCTCTGTTGAATTCATGGATTTGTGAGTAGCTGGCGACTGGCAACGGAGCATCCTCGCGGCGAAGTCGCGCAGGAAGTCTATTCGCCACTGGTTCACGGTCTTGGCACCGATGTGCGGACCTTCCGCAAATTCCGGGGACGGATCGTCCGTCCACCAGTTGGGCAGTCGCGGAGATGGGTGCTTAGCGGCCTCGGGGGGCGGCAAGAATGAAGTAAACCCGCCAGCATTTCTGTCGAGCATCGGGACGTTGCTGCGAATTCTGTAGCTGTAGGTCTTTGCGCCCTTCGGTGAGAACCGGAAGCGCACCGCGCCCTCCGTGTCGAAGAAGCCGACCAGCGACTGGTTTTCAATTTGCATCGTAGCTTCGGGTTTGGCTGGCGTTCCAGCGTCAACTGGCAAAACCAGCTCAAGCACGCTGAATTGCTCAATCTGGTCCACTTCGGTTGTCAGCCTGTTAAATACCATGTGTGGGCGCTCCCAAGCCCGCACAAATTGCCCACCCCAGCTGGGGTTCGACGGATCTTCGGGCGTGCCGTGGAGCAGCCAGCCCACCGAAGGCGTGTCGCCCATCTTGATCGTGCCGCCGAGTTGCGTAGCAAAAAATGTACCGAGCGCGCCTTTGCCGGCGATATGTTGGGTCACGAATTCTTTGTTGCCCCATTGGCCTTTCTGATTGCCACCGGTGAACCAGCCGCGATACGTCGCGTTGGTCTCGATGATCCACAGTTCGGGATGGTGGTCGGCGATGTACTGGTAGGCATCAGGACTCCACTTCTTGTTCGGCCCGCCGATCCAATAAACGCGTAGCTTGGGCAAAATGTCCGGCGCATCGTGCAGCGCTTGCGCGAGATCTCCAATGCCACCCCACACGAGGACATACAGCGGACGCGAATCATCACGCCGCGCGCATTGCACGATCCATTCCGAGCCCTCGGTCGTGCTTCGCACGCCGGTGTAAGACGCAACCTCGGTCTCGCCTTGCTTGGTGAGCGAGCGCAACACGTCAGGCGTGGGGTAACGGTCAGAGTAGGTCCGAAGGTTTTCGTAATCGAGCGCATAGTAGTCGATGACTTTCAAAATGTCCTCCTTCCGACCGGGACCGTAGGGCGACGAGACGAGCCCCTCGATGTCGAAGTAGTCCGCGTAAACGAGGAAATGCACCATGGATTGAAAATCGTCCGGATCGGTACCGCCGATGTCAGTGGATACAAGAACGCGGTAACGGTAGCCGGCTGGCACACCGCTATTGGCATTCACCTTTCTATCGGGCTCGTTCGACTTCTGGATTTCAGCCAGAGCACCTGTCGCTGCCAGACAGCTCAACACTAGAATGGCAAGTTTTATTGTTTTCCAGATTGTCATATCATGACATTTCCAATTTACACCATTAAAAACCATACGTCTCTACATACGATACCAATAATCTTGCCAAATTCAACTTGCGGTCATAATCGAGCTGGAGAGCGTCCTTGCGTGCTTCACCCATTGGGTTCTCCCATGTCAGATGGTCTAAACTGGTTTGATTGGTCCCCATAGACTCAATACTATCAAATCACAGTCCGTGTGTCACGAAGTACTTGGGAAATCCCGGTTTAAATTTCACTATAACCGGTTTCAAAACTGCTTTCATCTATCATTGAAGGAAAGGGCCTATACCGAATAGGTATAGGCCCCGAATTGATACGAATTACCATATTAACAAGTAAATTGTAACCTGTCATTTACTGTGCGGGTGCATACAGGCGAATATCATCGAAGTACATCATACCTGAACCGCCGGCAACAGGATTATTCTTGTTACCAAGGCCAACAGTAATCGAATTGACATTGGCAAGGTTCACACCGAACGCCTGCAGGTCGATATTCCATTCGGTCCAGGCAGTTGCCTGTGCCGCGTCAGGATTATCATGATTGACCACTGCATTGCCGTTGAGAGCGACGTACAAATTCTCAGCGGAGTTAGCCGAACCACCTCTGAACCAAATCGTCAGTGTGCTTATACCGTTCACTGTCCAGTTACGCCCGTCAGTCAACGTCAAAGTCGCCTCGGATTTCCCAACAGCATTATCATAGGATATCGGCATCGATTGTAAACCACTGTGAACGATATTCTGCTCGGCAAATGGAGCAGCAGCATTACCAATGACAGAGCCGTTCGTGGCCGGATTGTCGTATCCGTCTATCCAGGCAAGGTATACCCTGTTGCTGCCCGGCTCACCTTCATTAATGTCATTGTAGCTCTCCATATCGTCCACAACAAGGAAGTTGGCTGTAGTAAAGCTCCAGACGTTGCCTTTCCACGGACTGTCGGCATTAACATTGTTGGCCTCATCAATACGCCAGTAGTATGTCGTATTCCATTCAAGGTTGCCCGCATCATAGCTTTCGGAACCAAGATTGCCGCTGCCTTTATATTCAGGCGAACTCGTATCGGCATTTTTTACAGTATCTGAGTCAGTGCCGAAATATATCTCATGCGATGCACCATTGGCTCCCGGTGTCCAGGTTAGAGTTGGTGTCTGCGTTACTTCCACATCGCCATTCGCCGGATCCAGGGCCTCAACCGCACCTTCGGTAGTAAAGCTCCAGACGTTACCTATATATGTAATGAAACCATCGAACTCATCGACCCGCCAGTAGTAGGTCTTAGCCAGTTCAAGCGGGCCGGGATCGTAAGTTGCGGTTCCCTGGGGAAGTCCACCTGCGGCATTGTTGACATCGTCAAAGTTGTCACCGAAGTACACCGTGTGCAGTTTCGTACCGAAACCTCCCGTCCAGTTAAGCTCCACATCTACGGCTACAGACTCGGCATCATCAGCCGGATCGGGAAAGTATGCAGTCTTGGGAGGAACACCGAAGCTCCAGACGTCACCCTTCCAGGGGCTGTTCGGTTCTGTGTCATTGACCTCATCGATACGCCAGTAATATGTCGTTCCCGGGATAAGGCCGTCCGGGTAAGCGAATCCGGGGAAGCCGGCAACATAAAATGTCGCGTCCTGGTTGCCCACGAATGTGCCTTCGGCGCCGCTGTCCACATCGTCAAAATTGTCACCTAAATAAACATCATGTGAGGCCGCAAGCCTTCCCGGCGACCAGCTAAGGTTCACCCAGATGTCTTCATGGAGCGCACCGTCCGCAGGATTTGGCTCGGTGGCGATAATAGGTATCACCGTCGGTACCGAAATACTAAGCGTATCGTGTCCCGACGCCGTGATTCGCACGCCCATTACCGGCACGTCTGTCGTGAAAACCACACCGAAAGCATTCTGACCATTCACGTTAACTCCCGTATCGGCATAAGCAGTTGCGCCGCTGAATGAAACCCGTGCTCCGAGCGAACCGTCCATACGAATTGCCTGCCACGTCCCCGCGTCGTTGCCGCCTCGCTCGAAGTGGAAGAAAGTGTTCGCCGGGATGGGAAAAACCGTTTCCTGGAAGTCGATACCATCGATCGATGATATGTTAGTGGCCCCATCCAACGTGAACAGGAAATTGTCCGCTTTCGGGCCCACGTCACCGGCCTTAACGGTCGATGTTCCGCTCACTGTCGCTTCTGGAGTTGGAGTCCCATCCTCCCACAACGTTTCAACACCTGAAGCGGGGACATACCACCGCGTCGTTGTTCCCAGTGTCAGATCACCTTCTTCGACAACATATTCAGTTCCCTCATACCGAAGGCTGATGATTGCACCGTCAACTACGGTAACATCCGCCAGACCGGTAAGTGTGTCGGCCTCAGCGGGGG
>DAOUVA010000227.1 GCA_030667885.1 Phycisphaerae bacterium | reverse complement strand
TCCGAGTCAATGCCGGAGCGGTACACGCATATACCCTGACGCCGGGCGGTAAGACAAAATATCTGGCCGACTTAAAGGCCGGTGACGAAGTCCTGCTCGTGAATTTCAAGGGCAAAAGCCAGATTGCTTATCTCGGCAGGAACAAAATCGAAAAAAGACCTGTTATGCTAATCGAGGCCGAGACCGAAGGCCAGCCGATAACCCTGGTCCTGCAAAACGCCGAGACGATTCGGCTCGTAAGCCCCGACGGCAAAGCGGTTTCGGTCACAGCTTTAAAGAAGGGCGATAAAGTACTGGGCCATATCGAAAAAGCCGGCAGGCACTTCGGCATGCAAGTTGATGAAACTCTGATTGAAAGGTAGATTTATGGTTTGGCAGGAAGATGTATTCAGTATAATCTTGGCAACTTTTCTTGGAGCGGCAGTAGGCCTCGAGAGAGAGCTTAGCGGTAAGTCCGCGGGTCTGCGTACAAATCTCCTGATATGCCTTGGAGCAGCCATCTTTACTATAATTTCCAAACGAATGATTGTTGATGAAGGTTCTACAACGAGGATAGCTGCTCAGATTGTTACGGGTGTCGGCTTTTTAGGTGCCGGTGCACTCATCCAGGACAGGCGCGGCGTACACGGGCTGACAACAGCAGCAACCATCTGGCTCGTTGCAAGTATTGGAATGGCTTGTGGGGCCGGCTTTCACGACCTTGCGGTCGTATCGACTCTTATTGCAATTATTGTCCTTGCGGGTCTCTCAAAGCTGGCAAAACCCCTGGAACGATATGCGAAAAGACACAAAATCAGAAATTCTCACTACGATGAGGATTTCACCGATCAAGAGCGCAGGCGGGACGAGGAAAACAATCCCCTGTAACAATACAAAGCTGTCATAGATAAAATGCGATCACAATCACACTATAAGCTGCCTTGTCCCCCCGAATAAAACACAGCTATTAATTTGCAGATTCATAACCCAGCTTTCCCCACACAGGCCTATGAGACTTTAAAAAAACATCTTATACCTTGTTTGTTCCTCCTCTAAATAAAAGTATTAATGTGGTTACTGGCTCGGTTCATACCCAAGTTTGCCCCAAGCTCCTTTCTGTACTTTGTGTAAATCTTCGTTACCAGGTTGTCGGGACACGTCCACTGAGAGACGCAGACTACCCTGCCACTCGTTGTATTCCGCTTCTGTAACCTCAAAGGTGCGGGTATCGCTCCATTTGTAGTATTCACTGTGCCCGTCTGCAAAGGAAATCGTAGTTCCCTGGCCATGGCGACGGGTGATTTGGTCCCACCAGCGTGGCTCTGTATACCAAATTGTCCAGCTGTTGGGACTTAGGCGTCCCTCGTCAATAAAAACTAAACGCTTCGGACCCTGTTTAATCGAACTCCTTTTTGTAAAGGTCATCCCATCAGACCAGGGATGACCAGAATAACCGTTCATCGCGTCCATAATCGCATAGGTGACCACCTCACCTCGTATCCCGGTGGGACAACAGTAGGCCTTCACATTGGGGCAGTATTCATAAAGGGTTCCTCCCTTGATGCCTGCGAGTTTTTGTTGTTCAGGTGCGTCTTGATTGCTCACCCACTCCACCCAGCCATCCGCATTGGGATTTGCTAAGGGTATTTTATCATCGTTCTCATCGGAGTACATAATCCAAGCTAAGGTAAGTTGCTTTAGATTGCCCATGCAGGCAGCCCGTTTACCCTGTAAACGGGCGCGGTTCAACGCCGGCATCAATATCGCCATCAAAACAGCTATGATAGCGATAACTACCAGAAGTTCGATTAATGTAAAACCTCTTGTTTCCCCTGCGGTCCTTCGGCTGATAATCTTAACTTCGAAAGGTCTAAAAACTTTTATCTCGTCCATATTCCACCTGCTCCTTTTCACCTTAGATTAAGCTAACGGTTCATTGTTTTCTAAAAAAGCTTTTCACGGTTCGAAAATCACTGAAGCCGCGAATTCCTACACAATCTTATCAAAACAACGCGTCTAATACAAGGAATTCCCCTTGACGCAAAAACGGCTAATCTGATATAAATATAATTACAGGATTTAATATATTTTTCTTTCACCAAGCCGATTTCACATAACTTTCAGCTAATTCAGGTTAATAAACGAGCTGCATAGTGTCAAGTGAAAACTTTGTGTCTCGTAGATAAGATTTCCATTTTTCTGTTAATAGCTCATCGTGGGCTTTGAGAAGGAAATAGGTGGTTGCCCGAATCTTCGAAAAACCGGGTTTCGAAGCTCTTCATCTCTATCTGATAAGCAAACGAATTCTAACAATCCTCGTAGATACCTCTCGAATACAATGAGTGTTTAGATGTGTGGCTAAAAAATATTTATTGTTATTATTAACTATTTTTGTTGACATAATTGTTAGAGAGCGCAAAAATTTACCATTATTGTGTATTCGTTGAACAGAGGATATATAAAATGCATACCAAAAAGATTTTTTCAAGTAGTTGCCCGCTTAAAGTCTCCCTTATCGCACTGTTCGTAGTGGTTTTGCTCTCCTTGTGGAACACAGAGGCAGCGGTCTGCGCCCAAGTGCCGAAAGGGGACCATGGAGCGGCAGAAATGGAGTATCAGAAAAGGCTGTTGGATCGACTCCAGCGGTCTGTGGATGTCAGCAAGACTCCAGACGGTTTCGATTCGGTTATTTGGGAGGCTTTCATCCCGCAGGACAATGCTCTTACGCCTGAGCGAGTATCATTAGGCCGCAAACTCTACTTTGATAAACGATTATCAGCCGACGGTACAGTCTCGTGTGCCACCTGTCATGACGTAACCCGTGGATTCACTGATCAGCTCACAGTCTCGGAAGGGATCAAGGAACAGTTCGGCCATCGTAATGCACCGACAACGCTGAACGTTGCTTTATTGCAGACGGTCTTTCTTGACGGCCGTTCACCGACTCTGGAGCACCAGGCGAAGTTGCCTATTACCAATCCCATCGAAATGGGTATGCCTGACGGACAAGCCGCAGTGGATGCCATCAAAGATGATGCCGAATATCAAGCTGCTTTCCAAAAAGCCTACAGACGTCAAGTGAACTTTGATGATATCGGCAGGGCAATTGCCGCCTTCGAGCGAACACTGATTTTTGTGGACTCACCGTTCAGGCGTTTTCTTAATGGCGATAAAAATGCGATTTCATCAGAAGCACATCAGGGATGGAAACTATTTAATGAAAAGGGACGCTGTGTTACCTGCCATCCCATGAATCCGTCGAATCCTTTGGGGACCGACAATCGTTTTCATAATGTCGGTGTTTCCGCTCGGCACCAGGATTTCGATTCTCTTGCAAAGCAAGGCTTGAAGGCCCTGGAGGAAGACACTTCAGAGCAGAAGCTCGAAGAGCTGGCACTGGCTACGGACATGAGTGAGCTGGGCCGGTTCTTAGTCACGAAAAATCGCTCGGATATCGGAGCATTTCGGACACCGCTTATTTTGAATATCGGAATTACGCCGCCCTATATGCACGATGGAACGGTGGAAACGCTTTGGGACGTAATGGACCACTACAACAAGGGCGGTGAAGCCAATCTGTTTCTTGATGGTGGTATGGAACCGCTGGCACTGACCGAAGATGAGATAAATAATATCGTCGCGTTTCTATTTAGTCTTACCGACGACCGGTTCGCCGGGGAGAACCAGCGGCAGCTTGAACGCCAGAAAGCACAGGCCGAGAAAAAACGTCCTCTGAAAGATGATGACATGGCTTTCCGTATAAAGATTGCCTTCGAGAAATAGGTTAATAAAGAGTTAACGACCGTGAAGTAAGAAGGAGTTACTCATGAAGCCCAGGATAAAGAGTATAGAAACAAAATATATGCAGGATCGCCAGGAATTCTTTAGCGGCCTTAAGAATCTGGACCGCCGTTCTTTTTTGAAGGTCTCGGCGGCAGCGATGGGAGCGGCGGCAGCATCCGGCCTGCTACCCGGTCATTCGTTCTGCCCGGTCAGCGTAGCGCAGGCAGCGGCCTCATCAAACAGCAGCGAATCTTTTCGTTTTGCCTATATCTCCGATTCGCACCTTTACGAAAAGAAAATCAACGACCGCTTTGTCCGAGCGCTCTTACGCGCCGTTGAGGACGTCAATAACCTGGAACCTCAACCCGATTTTGTTTTTTACGGCGGCGACCTGGCCCAGCTTGGTCAGCCCAAAGAGCTTGAACTCGGTGCCCAGATTTTGAAGGATGTAAAGGCGCCTTTGAGAATGATGGTTGGGGAACATGACTGGTATCTTGACCTTGGGCAGAAGTGGCAGGAGCTTTTCGGCAGGCCGACTTACTCATGGAACCACAAGGGTATTCATTTTGTTACCCTCAATAGTGTCGTCGAGCGTGACTTCTGGACAAAACGCGGATTGACACCAATGGAGCGAATGATGACCGTGGCCGGTCTGGACAACGGGATGCAGAGTCCGTTCTCGGTTGGCAGGCAACAGCGGGAGTGGCTAAAGGATGATTTGGCCGGCTATTCGAATGACGCGCCAATTATTGTCTTCTCACACTCGCCCCTCTATAAACTGTATAAAAAGTGGAATTTCTGGACCGACGATGCCGAAGAAGTGCAGGCCATCCTGAAACGGTTTGAGCGGGTTGTCGTCATTCATGGTCACACTCATCAGATCCTGACAAATCGGATCGGCAATATTCATTTCCATGGTCTGCTCTCAACTGCCTGGCCGTGGCCCTATGCCCCTGAAGGGATGCCTGAATTGACTGTCGAAATGAACCGTCCGGACCCCTTCAATACAAACGATGGATGCGGCGACGGCCAAGTTCATGTGCATCCGGATGGGCTGGTCGATAAGATTTACAGCCTCTGGAACCGCAAGCCAATCACGGTTGCCAGAGATTATACGGCAAGTTGGGGCACCCAGAGTATCCCGCTAAAACCAAACCGCCCCAGCTATTAGTACCTTCAAGGAGATTGCCATGCAAAATACATCTACTTTTGCTAATTTCAAATTCATCCTGCTGTCCGCAGCCTGCCTTTCAGTAATCATAATGATTGCTGCGTGCAGGCAGGAGAACCAACTCACAACATGTGACGGAGAAGGCAAAGTTCAAGTCGCCAAAGACACCACCGGACAGGCCCTCGCCGATGCGCTGATGGACCAGTGGACGCGGGATCACCCGGATCGAGACTGGACAACCGAAGAAAAGCAACGACACGAGCTTAAACCTCCTGCCGACAACTCCTCTTTGCTAACGGGGGGCCAAGCCGAGGGAAATACCTATGGCCAGCCTACAGAACGCGACCTTCTCACGTGGACTCGGGAGACTGAAAAGTTCGTCCTGGAAGGCTCACGAATCTTTCACAGCGCTGATTTATTGAAGAGCACTGTTTCGGTATCGTGCGACATGTGTCATCCTCACGGCGCCAATACCCACCCGGAAACATATCCCAAATTCCAGACTCAGTTGGGCCGGGTCCTCTTGTTGCGCGACATGATCAACTGGTGTATTGACAACCCCGTGCGTGGTGAGCGTCTGGAGCCAGATGACCGGCGTATGCGGGCTATGGAAGCATATATAATGGCCCAGCGCAGCGGAACAAAGATGAACTACGGCAAGCACTGAGCCTCTCTCTGGTCGAACCGGTTCCCACGGGCCTATATCTTCCGAGTCAAAGCCTTATATCGAAGGTTCCATTGGTAAGTTTTACCGGGCACAACAGCCTTTTTTGTTATTTGATCAGCTCATTTTTGGCCTGATGAGATAACAGAGAAGAATCTTATTTTACCTGCACGATATCTTTATCAGCATTTTCTTTAACTTTCCAGATTTTTTGGCAGTTTCTGCCATACATTATCGGCCGATTGTGATGTCCATTATTTTATTATCCGCCCATTTAGACTACCCAAAATGCAAGAAAGCCGGTTCGCCAAATAATGTCATAGAGAGGTGAAAAACACAGTTTATTCACATAGAATTTTAGCCGATATGGATATGGTGGTGATGAGCATCCAAAAGAGAGCCAGTTGAGCGAGGCTTATGACTATGAGTCGATGAGGTTGAATTGTTCATGTTTGGTGTGAGGTTTATTAGTAATGTCCATTAGAAAAAAGATTATACTGATTTTGCTTTGTGTTATCGCTCTTTATTCAGTTGTACAGTGCGGGATTGAGCGGTTGATTATTTTGCCGAGTTTTAATTCTCTTCAGCAAACAGAAGCCCAAAAAAACATTGAACGCTGTATATATGCTATTCAGAACCAAACAAATTCTCTTGGTGATTTATGCGCGGACTGGTCGGTATGGAATGATACTTATCAATTCGTCGAGGATAAGAACAGCGATTACAAAGAATCCAATCTCCTTGAATCTACATTTAAATCAATCAATTTGAACCTTCTATATATTTATAATTTAGAGGGAGAAGTCGTATGGGGAAAGATCTACGACCTGCAAAATGAAACGTATGTAGAGATAAAAGAATTCCCCAAGCGGTCTTTGGGTAAAGATCACATCCTGTTAAAGCATGATTCTACTGAAAGCTTTATTGAAGGATTGTATCTGACAGGACGGGGGCCGATGTTAATTAGTTCAAAGCCAATTCTTACCAGCGAGGGGCGAGGGCCAATCCGTGGAACTTTGATCATGGGCCGTTTCTTAGACAAGAACATGATTGAGAATTTTTCCAGGGATTTATCAATCATATTTAGAGTTGAGTCCATTAAGGACGTTAGCGATAAAGAAAAAAGTAAACACATTCTCGGGCAGATTTCAAAAGACCAACCATACGTGTTAGAACAATATGATAAGGACCTTCTGCGAATTTACGGGCTCGAGTCTGATGTAGCCGGTGAGCCTGCAATATTGATAACAGTTGATGTTCCCGCCACTATTATGGCAAAGGGCAGGGCGGTAACAAGATTCGCATCTCTTTCGATATTGGTTGCAGGCGCCATTATAATCTTTGTCATATACCGGATAATGAAAAAGACCATACTTGCGCGATTGGCGAATATCAGCAAAAGTATCGACGAAGTGATCGAAAAGGAAGACTTTTCAGTACGTACGTCCATAAGTGGTTCTGATGAGCTGGCAGGATTGGCAACAAACCTGAAT
>DAOUVA010000465.1 GCA_030667885.1 Phycisphaerae bacterium | reverse complement strand
AGCAGAAAATAAAGATGTCAGTTTCTTAGACATAATAGTCCTCCTTAAATAAGCTTAATATACGATGTGAGTTGAAATGAAAAACATCCTGAATTCTGAAGCATAAAGCTCTCATTAAACTCTGCGCTTCGCATAATACCAAATAACACCTCCTCATATTCGGAAAACGACCCAGATTTCGGGCTTATTGTGCCCAAAAATGGCATATATCTACTTTTTTACTATTTCTTTCACTGATATTTTATACCAAATTAGCTGCCTTGCCGTCAAGTAAAAACCCAAAGATGTAGGGGTTAAACTAACTAAATTGAGATAGCTACACCTGTTTTTAGCACAAAAAATATTCTCGGTGGTTAATGTAGAAAGTGATTATCGCAGGAATGGATTATATTCTCTTTCATGGGCTATTGTGGTAATAGGGCCATGGCCGGGATAGACTTTCGTTTCATCAGGCAGGGTGAAAAGTTTTTCCCTTATGCTTTGTAATAAATGTTCCGTATTCCCATTCGGAAAGTCTGTCCGGCCGATTGAGTCGGCAAACAAAGTATCATCCGTAAAGACAATTCCTTCATCTTCGCAATACAGGCAGATACCACCAGGCGTATGACCGGGCGTATGAAGTACACTTAGCTTTATATCAGCCTGTTCGATGACGCCTTGCTCTTCCAGGAAAAACTCCGCCGGTTCGACGCTGAAGGCGGCCCCTGTCATAGCGGAAAGATTTGCATGAGGCTCTGTGAGCATTTCGGCGTCGAGCTTATGGATATGAACTTTTATATCCGGAAATTCAGCTCGCAGTGCGGCTACCCCTTCGATATGGTCGATATGGCCGTGAGTAAGGACTACCGCAACAGGATTTAATTTATGTTCCTGGAGGAACTTGATTAGCTCATCCGCCCCGAGGCCTGCGTCAACTATCAGACAGTCTTGAGCGGCCTCGCTGCTGCGAAGGACATAACAGTTGGTTTCATACGCACCTAAGGCTAAACCATCGATTTTCATTCAAATATTCTCCTGAAAAAAAGGTAAAATAATAAAATTAGCTCCGAAAGTCAACTGTCTTTGGACTTGACCGAAAGCTTTATGTTTGTTAGTGTGCCATCGTTATAAACAAAGGAAGACGAAACGTATAGAAGGAAACTTTTGCGCGATATTGGAGTAATCTATCGAATGAAGGATTTTAAGCGGGTATTTCAGTATATTTGGCCACAATGGCACAGACTGGTGACTATTGGTTGCAGCGCGCTGCTTATCGGCGTGCTTTTTTCGTTCAGCTTCGCGACTATTTTGCCGCTCTTGAAAGTTATGATGGGCGAAGAGGGACTGCATGGCTTTGTCAATAGAAAGATTAGCGAAGATCGCTATGGACTTAGTTTTGATGTGCCCGATAGCTTTGAACTTTCTGACCCGAACAATCCTGATGTCGCGTATTATTTAAGAGTTGTCGCCGTTAAGAAAAACAGCTTAGCCGACCAAGCCGAGATTGAACCGCAAGACCAGATTGTTGGACTCGCCGGTAGTATAGTCGAAGGAGACGAGAAGATACTGTCGAGCAAACTCCTTGAGGAGCTGGCCACCATCGAAGTACCGGATGTCGAGACAAGTTCCATAGTAGTTCAATACCGCAAGCCCGACGAAGAGGGAAACTTGGGACCCATAAAAACGGGAACACTTCAAGTCGGCAAAATCCCTTTCTACGCCGATTACCTGCAAAGGCTTCTTGAGTATATGCCAAAAGAGCGGACAAGAGAGAATAAGAAAAAGACCGTAATATTTATAATACTCATGATGGCGGTTGTTACAACGATGCGATGTGCCGCACGATTCTATCAGGATTACACTGTACAAAAGCTTGTGCATACTTCTCTGGTCCATTTGCGAACAGATGCTTTCAGGCATTCTCTGGATATTCCGGTTAGCTTTTTTGCCAATGAAGGTTCGAGCAATACTGCCAGCAAGTTGTATGGAGATGTAATGGTAGTCGGCGTTGGGATTAAGGTATTATTAGGCAAGACCCTTCGCGAGCCGTTAAAAGCAATTGGTTTGATTTTGTGTGCAATGTGGATAGACCGCAATCTAACGTTGGTATTTCTGTGTGGAGCGCCTTTTTTCCTTTACGTCATCAGCAAGCTCGGTCGGAAAATAAAACGGGCGACTAAAAAATCGCTTGTGGCCTGGGCGGAAATGCTCGGCAGGTTGAAGGAGGCACTGGGGGCTATTAAGGTGATAAAGGTCTATAACCAGCAGGAATATGAAGGTGAAAGTTTTACAATAATTAACCGTAAGCTTCTTAAACGACAACTGCGAATTGCAAAGGTGGATTCAGCAACAGACCCTTTGATGGAGATACTCGGAATGATGGCCGGTTCTGTGTGTTTGATTTTCGGTGCACACTGGGTTTATAAGGGAACGGTGCAGCCGGCCGATTTCTTCACACTGCTTATTCTCCTTGGTGCTACGGCCGATTCAATACGCAGAATGAGCGATGTATGGAACAGGCTTCAACAGGCAAACGCCGCGGCTGAGCGGGTATATGCAATAATCGACGAAAAACCGGAAGTCGAAAGCCCCGATGCTTTTGAGCTTGAGCCCTTAAAAAGCAAAATCGATTTCATAGACATCGAATTTACATACCCGAGTTCTGAAACCCAGGTATTAAAGAAAATCAACCTGTCAGTGGAAGCAGGACACAATGTTGCTATAGTAGGCCCGAACGGCTCGGGGAAAACCACTCTGGCAAATCTGATACCGAGATTTTATGACCCGGATGCAGGCCGGATATTGATTGACGGTAAAGATATACGCGAGGCGACTCTATTTAGTTTGCGAAGCCAGATTGGAATGGTTACACAAAATGTTGTAACTTTCAATGATACGATAGCGGCAAATATTGCCTATGGTAAACAAGATGCAACCAGAGAAGAAATCATTTCGGCGGCCAAACGTGCTTTCGCGCACGAATTTATTTCTCCTTTGCCAGACGGATATGACTCAGTCATAGGTGAGCAGGGCTCCGGCCTTAGTGGCGGACAGTTGCAGAGAATTGTCATTGCAAGAGCGATTTTGAGAAATCCCGCCATTCTGATTTTCGACGAGGCTACAAGTCAAATTGACGCCGACAGTGAAGCAAAAATTCACAAAGCTATCGAGGAGATCATGCAGGACAGAACCAGCTTCGTAATCGCCCACAGATTCAGCACCGTTATTTCGGCGGATGTAATAGTTGTAATGGATAACGGCCGAATTATTGCTCAGGGCCAGCATGATGAGCTTATAAAGACCTGCCCATTGTACCAAAGCTTATACGAAACACAGTTAGTAAAAAAAATATAGTTGATAAAGCTAATCAATTGTGCTCAGTGAATGCCGGCACGAGCAACAGCCTGCGATATGCTCTACCGTTGCTAAGAGTTGTCCGTTGGGCCGGAAATTTTGCATTGTTGTATCTAAATTCACACTTTGTCTTACAGGAAATAGGTAATCTTGCCGATTAAATTAGGTAAGGTTT
>DAOUVA010000355.1 GCA_030667885.1 Phycisphaerae bacterium | reverse complement strand
TATCGAGAGAGTCCTGGCAGGCGATGATTTTGGCAGCTTCGGCGGCGGCTCGACCAATACGTTGGCCCAGGAAGAAATTCCTCTCACGGATGAAGAAGCCAAGTAGGAAAGTTCTGTTAAGGACAAGGACGAATAAATGTCGTTACGGACGAATAAACAACGATAGAGGTTTAAGTAAAAGGAACGTAAGATGAATAAGAAAGTTTTGTTAATTGCCGTGCTCTTGTTATCTATGGCGGGTGCGGTACAGGCCGAAGAAGGCCAGATCGGTGTTACCTTCGATACCACTTACATGAGTAAGTGGATGGTTAGAGGCAGCGAAGGTTACGGTCAGCAAGGTGCGGTCTTTGAGACTATTGACCTTGATCTCTGGGGCACAGGCGCCGGTATTGCAATCGGTCACCAGTCGGCCACTGCAAGCGGCTACGTTGATAAGCAGAGGTTTAATTACAAACTGTATTACGGCAGCAGTTTGTTTGATGACCAACCTTACAAGACTAAGTACAAACTTAATTGGATATATGAGAACTGGTACGGCCGGGCCAAGAGCAAGGGTGACCTGCAGGAGTGGTTATTTGTCTTTTCCTGGCCCCAGATACTACCCGTAGAGAATCTTGCTCCCTACTATATTACTCATTATTTACATCCGGCAGGGAGCAACTTCGACAATCACAAGATTTCCGGCTGGGTACATCGTTTCGGTCTCGGCTACGACTTAGACGTAGATGAGCTGCCCAAGCCTCTCCATCTGTCCGGAGAAGTTGCCTACACAGACGGCTATGGCGGCGCAGCAGTTGACCACGATTGGTCGTATGCAACCTTTGGTGCATCAACAAAGTTTGAAATCGCCGACAATCTGACCTTCGTCCCGGGAGTTTACCACCAGGTATCGATGGATGATTCGGTCTGCAGGCGGGACGTAACGTAT
This sequence comes from Phycisphaerae bacterium, assembly GCA_030667885.1. Lineage (GTDB taxonomy): Bacteria > Planctomycetota > Phycisphaerae > Sedimentisphaerales > Anaerobacaceae > NIOZ-UU13. The sequence continues at coordinate 4,276 of DAOUVA010000355.1, read as the reverse complement.
TGCAAATTGAGCATGAAGTATAAATACTGAAAAAAAGTAGAGTCATGGAGGCTGTTAGTTGTGTATTAAAATGTAAACTGTTTTTGAAAGGGTAAGAACAATGTTTAAGAATTTGACAGTTGGGAAAAAAATTGCACTTGGGTTTGCTTTGGTAATAGTTTTGCTGGTTGTTGTCGGCACATTGTCTTTCACTGGCATTACCGGAATGGGCGGCAACGCCAAAGACGTGATCACCAAAAATGAACTTGTCGCAAACCTTATCGGCAAAGAAGTTGACCATCTCAATTGGGCCAACGCTATCTCCGAACTACTGACAAACGATGAGGTTACGGAACTAAGTGTCGAGACGGATGACCACAAGTGTGCCTTTGGCCTGTGGCTTTACAGCGATGCCCGAGAACAGGCTGAAAAAGACATTCCCGAAATCGCTCCGATTCTAAAAGAAATCGAGAGCTATCACTACGATCTCCACGCCTCGGCAATCGAAATCGGGAAACATTTTGAACAGGCTGACGCCACACTGCCGGGCATTCTCGCAGGACGTCAGGTTGACCATTTGCACTGGGCCGATGCTATCCGGGATTGTTTCCTCACTAATTGCGAAGGAATCAAGGTCGAGATTGACCCAGCACAATGTGCTCTCGGCAAGTGGCTAATCACCGCACCGGCAAAGGCAGCATACGAGAACGGCACCGCCGAATTCAAACAGGCCTGGGACAAAATGGTCGTCAGTCACGGAACGCTGCACAGAAGTGCTAAGGATATTGCCGACGAATACGCCCAGGTCCACAAGGGTCTGGAGGTATTACTCTTAGGGCGTCTGCTGGAACATAAGGATTGGGCTGAAGAGGTCAGCAAGGCAATCATTGAAGGTAGATCGGACCTCGGCGTCCAGACCGACCACACAAAGTGTGCTTACGGCGAGTTTATTGTCTCCCGGCAGTGCACCGATTATATGAGAGGTTTTCCGGCCCTGCGCGAGCAGATCGAGGCCAGCAAGGTGCCGCACCAACAACTGCACGAGTCGGCAATTGAAATATCCAGGGCACTGGCCAAAGGTGCCGAGGGCAAGGCAGAGGCTGAGAAGGTATTCCAGGATAAGACCTTGCCCGCATTGGCTAAGGTCGGTGAGTGTTTCGACAATGCCATCGTTGCTGAGCGGGCTCTTGAGCAGAGTCATGCCGCAGCTAAGGAGATTTTCGACACGACAACCACACCGCTGCTGCAGGAAACGCTCGGACAGCTCAATGCAATGATAACCTCCGCAGAGCAGCAAATGGCGGGTATGGCGAAGGCCAATCAGGTGTATATTACAAAGACCAAGCCTAACCTTCAGAAAACTCAGCAATTGTTGGAGGCCGCTTGTCATAAAATAAGTACCATTGTTACCACAGTAAACGAGCAAATGCTTAGCAAAGCCAACACCACAAAACTCAGCGTGAGTATCGTATCCCTCACGGCGGTCGTAGTGGGTGTGGTTTTAGCTTTCTTCATAGTGCGAGGCATAATATCTGCGCTTAAAATAGTTATCAACAGTCTGACCGATGGTTCCGAGCAGGTCTCCTCTGCATCCGGGCAGGTATCTTCTGCCTCTCAATCACTTGCTGAAGGAGCGACGGAACAGGCGGCAGGCCTGGAAGAGACCTCGTCCAGTCTTGAAGAGATGTCTTCTATGACCAAGCAGAATGCCGACAATGCTCAGCAGGCCAATACCTTAGCTTCTGAGACACGAAAGGCCGCCGATACCGGCAGTGAAGCAATGAAAAGGATGAGCGTTGCTATCAATGATATACAGAAAAGCTCCGATGAGACAGCCAAGATTATCAAAGTTATCGATGAGATAGCATTCCAGACGAATCTGCTCGCTTTGAATGCCGCTGTTGAGGCCGCTCGTGCGGGCGAGGCAGGCAAGGGCTTCGCGGTTGTTGCTGAAGAGGTCCGCAATCTTGCGATGCGTTCGGCAGAGGCTGCCAAGAATACTTCCGCGATGATAGAAGAGTCGGTCAAGAATTCCAAGAACGGCGTTGATATTGCCGCTGAAGTCGGCAAGATTCTTGAAGAAGTAGTCGGCAGCGTCGGCAAGACAACCGACCTGGTTGGCGAAATTGCTGCTGCTTCCCAGGAGCAGGCACAGGGTATCGACCAGTTTAATACGGCGATGGCCCAGATGGATAAAGTTACGCAGCAAAACGCTGCCAATGCTGAGGAATCCGCCAGTGCCGCCGAGGAATTAAACGCTCAGGCTGAGTCAATGAACCAGATAGTTGATGAACTGATCGTGATGGTTGAAGGCAGTGATGGCAATAAGCAGAAAAAGAAGGATTTAGGCCGTCATCTGAATACCAATGTTGGTCACGGCGCCGCTCAGAGGACTCACGAGCCGTTGAACAAGAACCACGGATTAAATGAGTCAGACCGTGCGTTTCACAAAATAGCAAATAATAAGGCTCAAGAGCATCAAACTGCACGGCAGGCTACCAGGACGAGTGCATCGGAGAAAGCTATCCCGTTGAAAGGTGACGAAAACACCGGCACCGATGATTTCAAAGAGTTCAATGGCTAAATCTTAAAGCGTCCTTAATTTTCTTTGTCAGAACCTAAGACGGGCTGTACACCCCAGGCCCGTCTTAGGTTGACTTTTAATAATAGCAAAACATGCTTTGGATTTGTCGATGACCATGCCCTCGTGAATATGTTTAAGGGACTGTCTTTTTTTGGCAGATAAGTTTCACTGACTATTGTAGAAGGAACCAGGCAAGATGAAGGAAATAATCATAGTAGCTGGAGAGTGCAATTTTGATATTCTCTGGCTAAAGGTGCAAATGAATTCTTCCGATAAAGTGAAAACGGTGTAATGCCGATGGGGTGGATTTTGATCTATCGTTATGACGCGTCATATTAAATTCAAATCTGTTCTTAAGACTAAGGATATTAGTAAATATGAACGATGAGATAAGCCAAAAGATTAAGTCTTTTTCAGACGAAAAAAACAAATCTGTTTCAGATCTGAATCTCAAAGCGTTGGTGGTTGAGGATTTCGAGACAATGCGAAACATTATCGCTAAGGTCCTCGACAGTCTTAATATCAAGATGCTCACCGTTTAACTTTGCAATCGCCTTAAATTTCATTCCGCTATAAACATGAAGAAGCAACGTCTCTCGCTGCTGATAAGGGAGTTGAGCAAGTGCCCAAGCTAATCGCTGTAATTCTTCACCGAAAATTACAGAAAAATCCGGACTTTTTGAATCTAAGGATCTTGATTTATGATTTTTGAAGCTCGGACGAAAGGCACACGCCTAACACTTCATCCGATCCATTGATAGTGGGCCCAAGATTAGTGGAGGTCTCTCTTGTATTTATCATAGACCTGTCGCAGTACTTCCCTGTTACCACGATTGAATTCTCGTATGATTCGTTTGTCTTCTAACATCAATAAGCTACTTTTATCATCACAAGTCGATCGATCATCATTAATACAACAACTAAAGTGCTTTTTGGGTATAAAGAAAATCAAAATATTTTAAAAAATCCGACAGTTTTTGCCTGAAACAAGCTCATGATTTTCTGCAGAACGGTCATATTTACAGCTTTGTTTGCTTTAGACTCCATCCCCATTGGCATCTTATTCAGAACATTTGTCCCCATGATAAAACACTTTCTCCTTGTATAAGCCATCAACTCTTAAGGCAGTTCTGAACTCCGAAATATTGATTGTTTTTCAAAATAACTTCTTAACAATGCGAAAAAAATCTCAAGGATTGTGGCGATGGAGTGGATTTTTATTGATATTATAGGACTAAGGATTAGCCAATACTTACCTAGTAATACCCATAATAACATATCTGAATTGAAATTCATCATAACACTGTAATTATTCCATATTCCACCCTTGTAACATCCGGTTCTACCCATCCAGCACATTCTGTACTGGTCAAACATTAGCAACTTGGTAAATTATACCTTCTGATCAAAAGTATATGTTAAAGTAGATGTAATTGTACCATACGATGGAGGGCTTAAATCTGCTGGATTCTTCCGTATCAATGTGCTGCCGTGGGCAAGCGACGACGACTATGAGTGTGGTGAGCTGATTGGCGATGCCCAGATACTCTGTTACTCTGCGTCTTGGGACCTGTAAGGTTTCCATGTAACATAGAATGAAGAGCTTTTCCCGGAGCGTATATCGTTTGTTGGTGTGTTTCTTCTCGACCCCTTTTTGAAGGATGGTTATCTGTATTTGCTGCTGATAGACCTTATCGCGAAGAAAGATGATCT
>DAOUVA010000025.1 GCA_030667885.1 Phycisphaerae bacterium | reverse complement strand
GGCGCTTTCGATTTTATCGATTTGGGCTTGGGCAAGGCCAAGAAGTCGAAGTTTATCTCTGGATGCTTCAAGCATGGCGAGGGTGGTTCTCTTCATCATGTCGGAGGTATTGTTACTGATACTGCCAGCGGCTTTGAGAGCCTGAAGAAGTTCGGCCTGTGCACTGATTAGCTCAGGACTGTAAAGATCGACCATATGGTCGCCCTTATTAACTGTGATACCGGTAAAATCCACGTAAAGCCGATCGATTCTGCCGGGAACCCAGGCGGTGATATTTTTTACGCGGGTCTCGTCATAATCAACCTTGCCGACCATGCGGATTTCGGCCTCGACAAATTTACGCTCCACAAGTGTAGTCTGAACCTCCATAAGCTTTAAGGCCTCTTGCGAGAAGGTGATTTGCCTCTCACCAATTTCACCTTTCTCAGTAGTCATCGGTATTAAATCCATTAAACAAATAGGGCACTGACCGGGTTTGGGCAAGCGAAATTGAGGATGCATCGAACATGTCCAGACGGTCTGTACATGCGCAGCGGTCTGCTGGCCGGTATGTTCATTTGTCTGGCCGGAGGGAGATTTGTGCAAAAACGAATGAACAAAATAACCCGCAAGAAAAGTTACAACGACCAAAACAACGGTCTTGAACCCTCGGCCACTCAATAACGATTTGGCTTGTATCATTTTCATTTCAGCCACCTATAACCTTCTAATATGACATTAATACTTTAAGAAAACCAAATGAACGATTGAATCATTTTTCCAAAGTGCTCAAAGTTCTGTTGACTGAGGGCAGTTCCGTCCCGACAAGCATTTCCAGTTCAGCCAGTTTCTGCTGATTGTTTGTAACGACCCTTTCGTAGTCCAACTCATATTTAAGCAGCATGCGCTGGGCATCTATCAGCGAGAGAAAATCTACCGCACCTGCCTGGTAGGCGGTTTCGGATGCCTGAACAAGCTCCTGAGCCTTCGAAATCAAAACATCCCCGTAAAGATGTGTCTTTCTTTGACTATTTTCGATATCGTAGAGCACCTCGAACACTCTTGATAATATTTTGTTTTCGGTATCTGCTCTTTGCCCCTGAATCTTCCGGACATTGGCTTTTGCCTGCCGCTCAGCGGCCTTATAGCTGTTCTGCCACAGTGGGATATTCATCGAAAACATCAAAATCACAGGGTCATCGCCGCTGCCTTTGACTCCCGGAGAAACCGCTCCATCCGTCTGAATCCAATCGAGGCCTACTCCTATATCAGGATAGAATTTCTTTTTTGCCAGCTTCACACTGCTTTGTGCCGCCTGAATTTCCCAGCTAAGCTCGGCAAGCTCAGGATTCGCTCTTTTTAACGCTTGAATAATATGCTGGCGGTCAAGCTTGACATTTGCCGGCTGACTTTTTTCGGGCCAGACTAATTCTGCATCAATCGGCCGATTAAGCACAGAATTGAGTTTTGCAACTATCGGCTCTCTGAGCTGCTCCAGACTTTTTAAGATATCCTCAAGTTTAGCTAATTCCACCTGGACACGAATTATGTCAGGATGTATTGCCGTGGCGGTTCTGTATTTGGTTCGAGCAACTTCTTCGAAATGCTGCAGCAGTTCGAGATTTTGTTTCGCAATATCGATAGCCGTGGCAAGATATGTGAATTCGTAAAAAGCCTCTTTTACCTGACGGAAGAGATTCAACTTGGTTGTTTCGTATCTTTGTTTTGCGGCTTGCGCCTTTGCCGCGGCTACATCGGTTCTGGCCTGGATTTTACCAAACCAGGGGAATACCTGCATTATGCCGAATTTTTGTTGTTGCGGTCCGACTCGTGTTTCGACTTCTTCAATGAAGTAGCTGTATGTAAATTTCGGATCACTTAATGCTTTTGCCTGGGGAATTTGCTCTAACGCCGCCTTCCACTGCTCAAATTTTGCCTTCAGCTCTGCATTATTGAGCGAGGCATAACGCAGATAATCCGCAAGTTTATGCAAATCATTTGTATCAGACGGCTGCTGTGAAGCTATGACAGACAAAGTTAAGACGAGCACAATTACTAAAACCGAAAGGACTTGTCTGTTCATATTTTTCACTCCTAAAATTTAGCACGATACAAGCATTTCATGCCTCCCGATAAACCAGGGCAGCATTTCACCGTATTTTACACTCTGCGTTTTCGATGTATCAACTTGAGAATTTCATCCAGCTTTTGCTGTTGTTCCTGTTCCGAGCTTCCTTTTATAGCTTGAGTTACGCAGTTTTGAAAGTGTTTCTCTATAATCTTTTCTTCAACTCTGACAAGTGCACCCTTGATAGCGTATATCTGGTTTAAAATATCGATGCAGTATTTGTGATTTTCGACCATCCTTTGTACGCCGCGAACCTGACCTTCAATTCGCCTTAATGCGACCAGATTATCCTCGTGACTTGGGTGTTTTTTCATTTCTTGTTCCTTATTTATCTCTGTACACCCTATATACCCCCCGGGGGTATGTTGTGTTCGGGAAAAACTTGTTTTTACGCAATTTAGTTTTAGTCCGATATCGTGCCGCCGGCAACGATATTATCGCTGTTATTATATAGCACAAGCCTTTGGCCGGGAGAAGGTGCGAATTGAGGCCGTTCAAATTCAACTGTCATATCAGTCTCGCCTCTATCGATGAGTTTGCAAGGCTGAGGATCACCGTAGGAACGTATTTTCCCAAAGAATTTACTGCCCGGTACAAGTTCTTCCGGTATTAGAGTGTTAATCCCGTTTGCTCTGACGGTATGGGTGCTTACTTCTTCTCTTGTACCTAATGCAATCGTGTTTTCCGCAGCATCAATCTTGCCAACATACAGCGGCTTACCGCCGGCATAGCCAATACCCTGCCTTTGACCAAGAGTGTAATTTGCGATGCCTTTATGCGTACCTATCCTGTTGCCCTGCATATCTGTTATGTCACCCTGCCGATTGGCCTCGGCATCGTCCAGAGCCAATCGATAATCACCCTCTCCGGCAAAACAAAGTTCCATACTTTCCGCTTTGTCCGCAACGCTCAGATTTAATTGGGCGGCAGTCGAACGAACCTCGTCTTTTGTCAACTCACCTAATGGAAGAATAAACCTCTGAAGTTTTTCTGGGGCAATTCCATAAAGAAAATAACTCTGATCCTTGGCTTTACCCTTTGCCCGGCCAAGATGCGTCTTACCATCGGCTTCGGAAACTCTTGCGTAATGACCGGTCGCGAGATAGCTAATGCCAAATTTTTCCTCCAGGAAATCCCACAGTAATGAAAACTTGAGAAATGTATTGCAGTCCACACAGGGATTTGGAGTTTCACCTTTCGAATAAGATTTACGAAACTGCTTTATTATCAGCTCTTCGAAAGCGTAGGTAATATCAACAAAATAATGAGGAATATTCAATTCGCCGCAAACAAAGGCGGCATCGGCTCCGCAGCATCCTCGTTTATTGGTATTGCACGAGACGGGTATCTTCATCGTGATACCCAAAACATCCCAGCCCTGCTCTTTAAGCAGATAAGCCGTAACGCTGCTGTCAACTCCACCGCTCATTAATACAGCGACAGGTTTTGAGCGATCCTTGTCGGCTCGCCAGGGCGAAAAACTCGGCCCCAATAACTTAATGTCCCACTTATCGGTTGTCATTATTGCTGAGAAGTTTTTATTCGAACAGTCCCGTGCTGATATATCGCTCGGCGGTATCAGGCAAAACGACAACAATTAATTTGTCGGCATTTTCTTCTCGTTTGGCTATTTTGAGCGCAGCAGCCGCAGCAGCACCTGATGATATGCCGGCGAAGATGCCTTCTTCTTTAGCCAGGCGTTTTGCCGTATCAAATGATTCAGCATTTGATACTTGTACTACCTCATCAATAATTTTTAAATCCAAAACATCCGGGATGAAACCTGCTCCGATGCCTTGAATCATATGCGGACCAGGCTTGCCGCCGGAAAGCACCGGTGATTCCGCCGGTTCAACGGCAACAATTTTAACAGATGGTTTGCGCGATTTCAGCACTTCACCAACACCGGTTATTGTACCACCGGTACCTACTCCGGAAACAAAGATGTCCACCTGTCCATCGGTATCGGCCCAAATCTCTTCAGCGGTTGTTTCTCTATGTATCTGGGGATTCGCAGGATTAAGAAACTGCTGTGGCATAAAGGCGCCATCGGTTTTTTCCACGATTTCATTGGCCTTATTGATCGCACCGGTCATACCTTCCTCGGCAGGCGTAAGCACAAGTTCGGCGCCGAATAGCTGGAGTATCTTTCTTCGCTCGATTGTCATTGATTCGGGCATAGTAAGTATCAGCTTATAGCCCCTTGCCGCTGCGACCCACGCAAGGGCGATGCCGGTATTGCCGCTGGTCGGTTCAACAAGGGTCATTCCGGGCTTGATTTTACCGGCTCGTTCGGCGTCTAATACCATACTTACCCCGATACGGTCCTTGACACTGCTGGCTGGATTGAAAAACTCCAGTTTACCCGCTATCTTTGCTTTACAATCTCTACTTACTCTGTTGAGTTGAACCAGCGGTGTTTTACCAATTAACTCAGTCATATCTTTTGCAATATTCATTTAATCAATCCTCGAAAAAAATGTGTAACAATACAAACTTAAGAAAATTTATTTTTTTCGGCGCACTTTCACGAAAAAGTGATCACCGCTGTTTTTAACTTCCAAAACTTCCTGGCCCTGTTCGACAAAACTTGCCGGAACATTCCTTACCGGCTCCCCTTCATCAAGCAATACGCCAAGAATAGCACCTGTTTCGAGCTTTTCAAGCTCAAGTTTTGCTTTGACAAAGTTTAAGGGGCATCCGACTCCTCGTAAATCGATAACATGATTGTGAGTCTCAGCCTCTTCGACGATAGTTTCTTTAGCTACCGGCTCAACCTTGAACTTTAGATTGGCATCAAGGGACAGATAAAGCTCTTCTACTCTTTTTATTAAATCCTCCGCCTGTGAAAACAAATCCTCGATTGATTCTCTATCACCCATACGCCAGTCAATCGCATCATCAAGGAGCTGCTGTGTCTGAGATTTAACCCATCCCGGCTCAATGAGACCTTTGGAAAATGCTGCAAATATTTCTCTGTCCTTTTTTGGCTCCAGACCGAACGTAACCATCAGCGCTCTGGCGGCGGCAATAATCGCTTTATAAATATTTTCACTGTTAGCAGGTGCCGACTTGAGGGCACCTTTCGCTTCGTCGATATCAAGCTTGATTACGTCCGTTACGCCGGCACCGCACTCACCCGGTCCCCTGCCGGCCAGAGAAAACGGCTCATTCGAACCGAAGTCGTAATAATAGTCATCCGGAAATTGCCCGGAAGAAAAATCACTGTATTGACCAACCAGGTTTTTTAGCTTTTCTTCATTAATTTCACCGGCATCAAAGGCTTCTGCTAATAGCTCAGGGACTTTTTTTGCGGGTACCGTACCTATTCTTTTGCCCAGATGTGCATCACCTTCAACGGTTTTTGCGCCCACCAATACATCATAGCATGGCATCAGTTTGCCGTTGACTCTTTTGGCTTTGCCCTGGAATCCTATTGCTGCGATATTATGATGCCCGCAGGAATTGGGACAGCCGCTGATTCTTATGGTTGTTTCGGGTAAATCGGCTGAAAAACCGTTATGGCTGAATTTCTCTGAAATCGCTTCTGCCAAACCTCTTGAAAGACACAGTCCGAGTTTGCATGTTGAAGCACCGGCGCAGGCAACTATTTTAGAACTGCCGTCACCAAATACATCAACGCTGAGTTTCTTAAGTTCGCTATGGACTTTGTCAATATCTTCTTCGGCAACACCTGTGATTAGAAGGTCCTGCAATTGAGTAGTCCTTATAAGTCCCTGGCCGTATTTAGCTGCGATTTGGCCAACTTTACTCAGGTCATCTGCGGGTATGTCACCGTTTTTTAACCGTAGCCGCACATTAATCGGTTTTTCAGGCACCTTATAGACAGAGGCAATATCGCGGATTTGCGGTACCGTATAAGGAAGTCCATCGGCCTTAAGTTTATCTCTTTCGGCCCGGTATAATTTGATAAATTCTTCAATACCGACTCTGGCGAGCACGTATCGCAGTCTTGCTTTATGCTTGTTTGACCTGTCACCGTATTTATCGAACAATCTCTTGATGGCCTCTGCAACTTCGAAAATCTCTTCAGCTTCTATGAAATCTTCTATCTTCGCCGCAACCACAGGATTCGAACCAAGCCCCCCCGCTGCGTAAACAGAAAAACCTTTCACTCCGTTTTTCATGTGGGCGAAAAAGCCAAGGTCTGCTATAGAGGCAAACGCACAATCCTTTGAACAGCCGGAAAAGACTATTTTATATTTTCTCGGTAAATTAAAAGAGCTTCTGTCCTGCAGGAGATATTCTGCGGCGGCAATCGCATAAGGAGCCACATCATATTCTTCTTCATGACAGACTCCCGCTTCCGGACAGGCTGTAACATTACGGACGGTATTACCTCCACCGCCGCGTGAAGAAAGCCCTGCTTCAAGTAAACCTTCCAATACGTCAGGCGTATTTTCGATATCCACCTCGTGAATCTGAATATCCTGCCTGGTTGTAATGTGGATAATTCCATTGCCATAGGTTTTACTCAACTGGGCAATTCGTTCCAGTTGATGCGGCAAAACCAGCCCCGCTCCTATACGTATTCGAACCATGAATTTACCTACCGTTCTTTGCTCATATATTCCCATCGGTACTCGATAGGCTCTGAAAGCTACTGGTGACGTTTGGCCGTCAAGAAACTTTTTGACACCGCTGCGGTAGCCGTGAGTATCTTCTTTGACGCTTTGTGGAATATGCAGAATCGGCTCTTCTGTATTACTCATTCTATCTTTCCAATATCCTTATAGGCACTTCAGTTACATTAGTTCCTGCTATATGAAATCCCTTGACCGCAGAACCGTTATTGTTCTGCAGCGAAACAATTACATAAATCACATTCGGCGTAAGTGCCAGCCTGATATCCACAGCCGAAGGTCTGGCCGGCGTTTCAGGGTGGCTGTGATATATCGCTAACATCTCAAGTCCGGCCGACCGAATATCTTTGACAGCCGCGAACTGCTCCTTCGGATCCATCATATAATGGGTGCTGCTGTTATCGGTATTTGTCATCTTATAAAACTTCTCGACTTTACCGTTGCTGCCCGCCAGGATTCCACAGTCCTCGATTGGTGCCAGAGCTTTAGCTTGAGCGACCATCTGTTGGAATATGTTAGTTGGAATCTCTAATTTCAGCATTGGCAGTCCTTGAGGTCACATACAATCTGTTCTTCGTCTTTCAATTTTGTTATTTGTGGTTTTTCGCCACACAGTGGGCAGTTCGGATTACGGTTTAATTTGACCGCACGAAAGTTCATTTCAAGCGCATCATACGTCAACAAAGTTCCGGTCAGCAGCTTGCCGAGTCCTAATAAATACTTTATTGCCTCGGTTGCCTGCAAAGAACCAATGACCCCGGCCAGAACACCGAGCACGCCAGCCTGCGAACACGATGGCACTGCATTGGCAGGGGGCGGAGCACTAAAAATACAGCGATAGCATGTGGTTTCGCCGGGCAATATAGTTATCAACTGTCCGTGGAAACGCAAAATCCCTGCGTGTGAAAACGGTATCTTCTCGAAATAACACGCATCGTTGATAAGAAATTTGGCAGGAAAATTGTCCGTGCCGTCAATTACAAAATCGTACTTACGAATAATGTCTGATATATTTTGGGCATTCACTCTGGTCTGATAGGTCTGAACGGTGACGTCCGGATTTATTGCCCGCATCTTGTTTTCGGCGGATTTTATCTTTTCGACGCCTACATCACTTGTATGATGGATTATCTGGCGTTGCAGGTTTGTCAAATCCACCTTATCGGAATCGACAATTCCAATTGTTCCAACTCCCGCGGCAGCAAGGTATAAACCAGCCGGAGCACCAAGACCGCCCGCACCTATAATCAAAACTTTGGAATTCAGCAGTTTTTCCTGACCTACACCGCCAACCTGTTCCAGGATTATGTGCCGGCTGTATCTTTCTATTTGTGTTTCAGTTAGAGACACTTCCGCCTCCCATAAAATATAGAAATTCCACTTTATCGTTATCTTTTAGTATTGCCTCTTCGAACTTAGTTCTTTTTAGAATCTGCCCGTTAAGTTCAACCGACACCATATCCGGCATTTGTACATTCTCCTGAGCCAGAAGTTGATTCACAGTCAAACCATCGGTAATATTAGTCTCTTTGCCATTTATAACAAGATTCATTTTGTCTCCTTGAAAACTCTTTCTATTGCCTGCTGAAAATCAGCCTTTATATCTTCAAAATCCTCGATGCCGACCGAAACACGGATCATATCTTCGGTAACTCCCATTTTTTTCTGCTCGGCAGCGCTGAACTCATGAAATATAGTAGAGGCCGGATGTAATACCAATGTTTTCGCATCACCAAGATTTGCAAGATGCTTTGCCAGATGCAGCGAATCTATGAATCCAAATGCCCGTTGCTTATCACCAAGACCAAACGTAAGCAGCCCACTGCCACGGCCGGCAAACAGCTTTGTAACTCTTTCGCTAAACCTGCTGTCTTTCAATCCCGGATAGTTAACCCATGATACTTTCGGATGGGCCTGTAGAAATTGGGCTAACTGCTTTGCATTTTCGTTGTGCTTGACCATTCTTACCGGCAGAGTCTCTAAGCCCTGCAGCATAAGAAAGGAATTCATCGGAGCAGGACAGCCGCCAAGATCTCGATAAATCAGGTTTCGCAAATTCGCAAGGAAAGCCAACTGGCCTACTCTTTCAGATACATCTCGTATATCATCAAATGCCCCTTTTCTCCAGTTATAGTTTCCGGTATCGATTATTGCCCCGCCAATCGCTGTTCCGTGACCGTTAATAAATTTTGATGTTGAGTGAACAACAATATCAGCACCGAAATCCACAGGCCTTATGATAAAAGGTGTAGTAACGGTATTATCAACAACCAAAGGCAAATTGGCCTTGTGAGCAATATCAGCTATCGCCGGTATATCAGGCACATCCATTCGAGGATTGCCAATAGTCTCGATGAAAATCAGCTTTGTCTTTTCATTGATGGCTTTTGCGAATTGATTTGTGTCCGCGGCATCAACAAAGTTGGTCTTTACCCCAAACCGCCCTAACGTATTTTCAAACAAAGAAACCGTCCCGCCGAATATGCCCGTCGCGGCGATTATCTCGTCTCCGGCTCTGGTCAAACTCATCACAACCGACGCGATAGCCGCCATACCGCTGGAAGTGGCGATGCAGCCAATCCCATCTTCAAGCAGAGTCAGTCTGGCCTCAAGAGCGGTAGTGGTTGGATTCGCAATCCGCGTATAGATATAACCCGGAGCTTTGCCGTGAAAAACATCGGCAAGTTCCTGAGCGGTTTTGTAGGCATACGAGACGGTTTGGCAAATCGGTACCGCCGTAGCACCGCTGATACTATCGTCTGCAAAACCACCGTGAATTGACAAAGTTTCTGGCTTCATTTTTCAGCTTTACCTTCTATTATATCTGGTAGTCAAGTAGAGGTTTTGTGTGGATACCGCACTCACCGCCGCACTTGCTTGTTCCAATCCAACGGCCTGCCCGCTCGTCAACACCCTGAGCGATTTTCGTGCACGGTGCACAGCCAAGAGACCTATAACCTTTGTTGTAAAGGGGATTAACAGGTACATTATTTAATGCGAGATACTGCCATATTTCACGCTCATACCAAATAAGAATGGGATTGAGCTTAATCAGGCCTTTGTCCAGTTCTTCCACTTCTTTATAATTCGTACGCGTCCGGCCTTCAGTGCAGCGAAGCCCTGTAACCCAGCACTCAACGTTCATTTCCTGCACGGCCTGTCGCACGGGTTGCACCTTCAGGATTTCGCAGCACTTGTCAGGATCGGTTTCATAAAGCTTATCCGGAATTGTTTCTTCGTTGCTGTAAACTTCCAGCTCCGGATATCTGGCAACTTCTTCTGCCATAAACTCCTTCGTTTCCTTTGGTTTGAACCTTGTAGTAACGATGAAGCCCCGAATCTTCGGACTTACACGTTTTGCAAGATGCCAAATTGCACTGGAGTCTTTGCCAAGGCTGTTAGCAACTACCAGGTTGTCGCCGAATTCCTTGTAAGCACGATCAATCAACTCCAGTGAGCGATCGACTTTCTCTGCAAAATTAAGCTTCTCAACAAGCTCCACAACATTTTCTGTAACTTCTTGAATTATCATAACCTTATGTCTCCTTATAACTTAACTGATTAAACTTGCTTATATTTGATATTCGGGCGGTTTCGATCTTCCAAAATTCAGTCGATTCCATAATCTTTCATGGAAATAAAAGACACCAAGCTTGACCGTCGTGTCTAACATTCCCATTTTTGCTGAAAAACTAATATTGCCAGTGAGAATCCAGGCAACACCAAAGGTCACGATAGTTCCACCTGCTCGCCATGTTATTGCTTTAACTATACTTCTATAATGCGATTCCACGTTTTTATTTCTCCATATTCTATAATATCCAGATAATTATTACTGACATCATCATTATATGCAGGATCGTTAAATCCTGTTTTTCGTCTTAAATGTTATAATTTGGGACACATTTCTCCCTTTTAGCCTTTTCAAAGTCTATCAGGTCGGCAAATGTCTTGTTTGCGCAAACCTCTGATACCGCTTTATTTACCTCCTGCCAAAGCTTTTTAAAGGCTTCGTTTCCAAATAATGAGGCGTCTCCGTTATCTTTGAGGGCTTCTGGTGCAACTGAAATTTCGCCCTGGATATATTCAATTACTTCTCTGACCGTCAGAGTTTTAGGGTCTCTTGCCAGTAAATAGCCGCCTTCATTGCCTCGTCTTGATTCGACAAAGCCGCCATGCTTAAGTTCGTTAAGGATAATCTCAGTAAATCGTTGAGATATCCTTTGAGAATCAGCGATATCATGAGTTTTAACTGCCTGACCGGTATTTCGCCGGGCAATTTCAAGTATTGCTTTTAAGGCGTATTGACATTTCTTAGATATTTTCATATAAACCATACCTCAGTAATACTATCGGAATACTATTCTATAGACATAAATGTTCGCTGTCAACCGTTTTTTTATAAAAAATTTTTATAAAAATTGAATAATCCGAAAAAACGCTGTTTTTCGTTAAATTTTTGACAACATCGGTTGACAATTTCTCGTAATATGCTACTAATGTGGTAGGAAATTATTAAGGAATGTATATATATGAAACTTTCTACTCGAACCAGATATGGGATACGGGCTATACTGGAATTGGCAGAAAATTACGGCAACGGGCCTTTACAATTAAGAGTTATTGCACGTGACCAGGGAGTATCTGTAAAATATCTGGAACAATTAATGGCAATGCTCAAAGCAGCAGGGATTGTCAGGAGCATTAGAGGTTCCAAAGGAGGGTACATACTCGCCAAACCACCAAGCCAAGTCAAAGTAAGTGATTGCTTTCAATGTTTGGAGGGATCCGTAATTACCACCGAGTGCGTAGATGACGAAAGTTTTTGTGAAAGAACAAATGATTGTATTGCCAGGCAGGTATGGACAGAAATGCAAAAGGCGGCTATGGGAGTTTTAGAATCAATGACATTACAAAATCTTGTTGACAGGGCAAAACAAAAGAAAGCGATACATTATCATATATAAAGGTTTGAAAATGAAAAAGAACAAATTAACCTCCCGGAGAATGGAAAAACTGGTCAGTGAAATTGCCCAAACATATAAGGGCGACACCGGTATAAATTTTATTGATGTCTCTAATCTGCCAATCCGACGAAAGATTTTAGAAATCCTTGAGTTGCTGACTGAGGTCCTTTTCCCCGGCTATACAGGAACAAGAACGGTAACGAAATCAAATATCAGTTTCATCGTCGGAGATATTCTGTGTCAGGTCTATACCGAGCTTTCGGAACAGATAGAACGAGCTTTTCAATACCAGTGCAGAATTAAGAAGTGCGACGGATGTGATTGCCGGACAATGGCGGAGAAGGCTACACAACATTTACTGATGCAGCTGCCGAAAATCAGAGAGCTGTTAAAAGGTGATGTCGGTGCGGCCTTTGGGGGAGATCCGGCGGCAAAATCTTTTGAAGAGATTGTGATAAGTTATCCCTGCATCATGGCAATTGCAACGTATCGCATCGCCCACGAGTTGTATCTCAAACAAGTACCGTTAATTCCACGGATAATGACTGAGTGTGCCCATTCCAGGACAGGCATTGATATAAATCCCGGAGCAAAGATAGGTAAAAACTTCTTTGTCGATCACGGCACGGGTGTTGTTGTCGGCGAAACATCGGTTATAGGCGACAATGTCAGGTTCTATCAGGGTGTTTCATTAATCGCCGTCAGTATTCCCAAAAAAGCCCAGAGCATAAAGAGTGCCAAGCGCCACCCCACGATCGAAGATGATGTTACTATATACGCCGAAGCGACCATACTTGGAAATGTTACTATCGGCAAAGGCTCTGTAATAGGAGGAAACGTTTGGATTAGAAACTCCGTTCCCCCCGGTACGACGGTCTCGATGGCGAAATTTGAGACACTGTACAAGCACCGTAAACATAATAAAGAATAAATAAGCACAGGAGCCGGCGGTTGAAAAAGTTAGTTGAAAATATTGAAAGATTAAAGCAACAGCATAATGCTGTAATACTTGCCCATAATTATCAGCCGGGAGAGATACAGGACATCGCTGATTTCAGCGGTGATTCCCTGGGTTTGAGCATAAAGGCAGCACAGACAGAAGCTGAGGTAATCGTATTCTGTGGTGTTCAGTTCATGGCGGAAACCGCTGCTATTCTATCACCCGAGAAGACCGTGCTCCTACCTGATAAATCAGCTGGCTGTCCGATGGCTGATATGATAACTGCAGAACAATTACGCAAGCTCAAGCAGGAACACCCCGATGCGCTTGTGGTTTGCTATGTGAATAGTACCGCAGAAGTAAAGGCTGAGAGCGATTACTGCTGCACCAGTGCCAATGCGGTCGAACTGGTAAGCTCATTACCGAAGAATAGACAAATTATCTTTGTGCCGGACCAGCATCTTGGCCGGTTTGTTGCTGAAAGAACCGGCCGAGACCTTGTACTCTGGCCCGGTTATTGCAGAACGCATGTGATGATAACCGAAGATGATATCAAAACTGCAAAAGCAAAATATCCGGATGCGATTGTAATGGCGCATCCGGAATGCAGCGAGCCGGTCAAAGAGCTTTCAGACGAATTGCTCAGCACCGGACAAATGCTCAAGTTTGCAGCCGAGAGCACCGCAAAACAGTTTATAATAGCCACCGAAACGGGAATAATTCATACCTTGAAAAAACAAAATCCCGAAGTCGAATTTATTCCGGCCAGCAACAGGGCTATCTGTCACAATATGAAAAAGATTACCCTGGAGAAGATCATCTGGGCACTTGAAGATATGCAATACAAAATATCTGTGCCTGAAATAATAAGAGAAAAGGCCAAAATAGCCCTGGATAAAATGGTAGAGATTCTGCCAGCGAGATAAGAATGACTGAAGTCGGAAAAAATTCTGTTGGTATCGTACATACTCAGACTATTCGGTTGATTGAGCCGGGGCAGCCTTTAAAGCTGGAGTGCGGTAAGACTCTGGCTCCTATTGATATGGCCTATGAAACCTATGGTGAACTGAATGAGGCCGGAGATAACGTTATTTTGATCTGCCACGCCCTCAGCGGCAATGCTCACGTTGCCGGCCTAAACAGCACTGATGACCGAAAGCCCGGCTGGTGGGATATTATGGTCGGACCAGGCAAGGGAATCGATACGAGTAAGTATTTTGTCATCTGCTCAAATTTTCTCGGCGGCTGCAGCGGCACAACAGGTCCATCCTCGATTAACCCGGCAACAGGAAAACAATACGGCCTTGACTTTCCAATTATTACTATAGCCGACATGGTCAAGGTCCAGAAGATATTACTCGACAAACTTGGCATAAAAAAGCTTTTGGCGGTGATTGGAGGTTCGGTAGGTGGGATGCAGGTCCTGCAGTGGGCGACTGCGTACCCTGACTTTGTCAAATCCGCCATACCAATTGCCACGACCTCGCATCTCGGAGCTCAATCGATTGCATTTGATGCGGTAGGGCGCAACGCGATACTGGCAGACCCGAATTTTGCGGGCGGGCAATACACTAACGAAAATGGGCCTGACAGAGGCCTGGCTATTGCCCGGATGATAGGACACATAACATATCTGTCCGAACAGGGCATGCGCGAAAAATTTGGACGGCAGTTGCGAAATTCCGACAGCTACAATTACGACATCAACTCTGAGTTTTCCGTTGAGACATACCTGGACTATCAGGGACAAAGCTTCGTCGAAAGATTCGACTCGAACAGTTATCTTTATTTAACAAAGGCCGCGGATTATTTTGACCTGGGAAAAAATTACGGGTCTCTAAAGAAGGCCTTTGCAAAAACAAAATGCAGATTCCTAATAATTAGCTTTGCAAGCGACTGGCTCTTTACGCCCGTTCAATCCAGAACAATGGTGAATGCGCTCGTTGCTAACGACAAAGACGTCAGTTATTGTGATATTACCTCGCCATACGGCCACGATGCGTTCCTGTTAGAGCCGGAGGTGCTTGGCTCGTTTATTTCCGGCTTTTTGGGTGCCACACATCGGCCGGAAGTGAAACAAAACCATACGGGCAAAAGGATACAAGAGAATACGCAAATACATGATTTAAAACAGGCTCACCGAGTCCGAGTTGACTATGATATGATTGAATCGCTGATAAAGCCAAACAGCACAGTTCTGGATATCGGCTGCGGTGACGGAGAATTGTTGGCAAATCTTATAGCCGATAAAAACATAACAGGCAAGGGTATCGAAGTTGAGCAGGACCTTGTCTTAGCTTGTGTAAACCGGGGACTGTCGATTATCCAGCACGATATCGAACTCGGGCTGGAAAACTTTGCTGATAAAAGCTATGATTATGCGATATTATCACAAACAGTGCAGACAATTAAAAATACCGAATTGGTATTTACCGAGTTGCTTCGGGTGGCTAAGAAAGTTATTGTAAGTTTTCCCAACTTTGCTCACTGGCGGTGCAGAGCACAGTTATTTTTGGCAGGCAGCGCCCCTGTGACCAAGCAACTGCCATTTGAGTGGCACAATTCACCTAATATACATTGTCTGTCCCTGAAAGATTTCGATCAATTTTGCAAAAGACTGGCCATTAAAGTGGAAAAAAAGATTCCATTGACTAAAACGCATTTCAGCCCGGTAAAATTTGCGCCTAATCTGTTTGCCGAGCAGGTAATTTATGTTACAAGTAAGGAATGAACTATGAATGAAAATATTAAATACCGTTTGGAAACACTGGCCTTACATGCAGGCCAGCAGGTCGATTCAGACACCCTTAGTCGCGCTGTACCTTTATATCAAACCACCAGCTATTGTTTTAAGGATACCGAGCACGCCGGAAACCTGTTTGCTCTCAAAGAGTTCGGCAATATTTATACCCGCCTGATGAATCCCACGACTGATGTATTAGAGAAACGGCTTGCCGCGATGGAAGGAGGAGTTGGTGGTCTTGCATTCAGCTCAGGCCAGTCCGCAATCTATGTGAGTATTTTCAATATTTGTGGTGCCGGAGGTCATATTGTCTCTTCAAACTCCCTCTATGGCGGAACGGTCACGCTATTTAGCCATACATTCAAAAAACTGGGGATTGAAGTTACTTTTGTTGACCCGAAAGACCCGGAGAATTTCGCCAAAGCAATCAAGGATAATACCCGGTTGATTTATATAGAAACAATCGGCAATCCTAAGAACGACATCCTTCAGTACGAAAAGATAGCGGACATCGCCCACAAAAATGGTATGCCGGTTATCTGTGACAATACCGTTCCAACACCAATTCTGTTCAGGCCGATTGAACACGGAATCGACATTGTTGTTCATAGCTGCACGAAATTTATTGGCGGCCATGGCACAAGCATCGGCGGGGCGATTGTTGACTCAGGCAAGTTCGACTGGGCAAACGGCAGATATCCGGATATGACTGAGCCCGACCCGAGTTATCACGGAGTCAAATACGTTGAGTCATTCGGCGCACTGGCCTACATTATCAAAGCCAGAACTCAGTTCCTGCGTGATATGGGTTCCTGTATGTCACCTTTCAATGCATTTCTGTTTTTGCAGGGTCTGGAAACGTTGCATTTGCGGATGGCGAGACACTCAGAGAATGCGCTGAAGCTGGCACAGTGGCTCGAAAAGCAAGATACGGTTACCTGGGTAAATTATCCCGGACTTG
>DAOUVA010000195.1 GCA_030667885.1 Phycisphaerae bacterium | reverse complement strand
TTCTGTTCCCGCCCGCGCGCTTCCTCAATTGCTAAATTTAATTGTTTCTTGGCGCTTTCCTCGTTTCTCACCGCAGCATCGTATTTTGTCTTCTGGTTATTGTATTTTTCCCTGTAATTGTCAGCATTGGCGACATAAGTTACGACAATGCCGCAGAGAAAAATCGAGGATATCGTCAGCAGAATTATTAAGACCTTTGTAAGCGTACTCAAAACAGGCTCCTTTCGTTAACTTTGTATTTTCTTTTCGTTACACCCATTACCTCACGAGGAGGCTTCCTAAACAATATCAAGGGATTTGGAAATCCTCCCTTTTGCAGGTTACCAATTATCTGTGAATCCGAGTTCAATTAGTTCAAGCAGATAAAACGGCACTGCTAAGCTTTTGTATACAGATATACTGTAATTCTACGCTTAAAGACCCAAAAGGTCAAGTTATTTTTAATAAATAGCCCAAATTAAAATGGCCGATACAAAATAGAGGGTATTAGTTCCGATAACATATTATTTTCAGGGTCTAATATTTCATTTTAGACATTGAAAAACGGCTTTGGCAGCTGCGATTCGCACAAATATTGACTCATTTTGAAGCATTTTGGGCAGGAATTTTTTCAGAGCAGGGGTGCGAATTTGCCCGATTGCCAGTGCTATTAAGACATTAGTTCTTTCGACTGCCTGCAAATCCAGCCCATTTGTGAGATTTTTTTCGAAGACTTCGAGGACTTTCGTCTCTCCTATGGGGTCTCTGAAGCGTCCGAGCTGTTCAGCGGCAACCAGCCGGACCTCCAGAACATCGTCGTCGAGCATTCTAATCAAGGCATTTTTTGCTTCGGATGTTTTGAGCTTGCCCATTGCTATTACGCCCATTGTCCTGACGTCATGGTAAGCACTTATCAGCATTGTCCAGAGCTTTGAAAATATTCGCTTGTCACCGAGCGTCGCTATTGCTTCGGCCGACTGATATGCGACTTTGTCGTCCGAATTTTTGTCTTGCATAGTGTTCCAGAGGAGCTGTAACGAGCCTTGATCTCCACTTTTGCCCAATAGCAAGACGGCATTTGCCCTGACCATCTGGTCGCTGTCGGTCGCTGCTTTGCGAATAATTTGCAAATGCTCAGTAGAACCGAGCATTCCCATTGCATAAGCAGCGGCGACTATAACGTTCGTATCTTTGTCCTTGAGCAATTTATTTAGCGACCTTTTTGCAGGTGAGTATTCTAAGTCACCGACAGCCAGGGCGGCAGCGAATCTGACGGGGACATAATTGTCCTGCATTAATCGTTGTACCTGCGGCATGAGTTTGAACTGCCTTGTTGAGGCGACTACTTCTATGGCGTGAACCCTGACCAACGGGTCATTGTCCATTAGAGCGTCCTGGATGATTTGGAGAGATTTTGACCAGGAGGTACTAAGGTTGGTGGCATTTAAATCACCGGGTGTTGTTTGTAAGGATTCATCGCAACCGAAGACAAATACCATCAGACAAGTAACAAGCAAAAGAATAAGGGCGAGGGCATTTATTTTTCGTTTTATTGCAGCTATTTTTCGCTTATGTTCCATTTGGCAGTCCTAAAGAGCGAGTTCTGTATTTGAATTTTCTTAAGAATCTTGCCGATAGCGGTATTATTATGGGCAGGATAAGACAAAGTTCACAGCAAAAACCCAACCATCCACCATATTTGCTGAAAATAGTTGTTCTTTTGTCAATGGATATTCTGTCGAGTATCCATCCGGGCATACCGGTTCTTGACATAGCATCAGGAGGTAAAGTGCCAGCCAAAAAACCGTCCCTTATTCGTCCGGAGCTGTCGATAAAGCAGCTTATTCCGGTGTTGACGCTTCGCACGATGGGGAGTCTGTTTTCAACTGCCCTGAAGGCACACGTTGCTGCGTGTTGCGGCAATTCTGCACTTGGGATGACTTTTCCGTCTTTGAACCGAACGAACCAGCCGTCGTTACTTATATTTACAAGCCAGTCGATTTGTTTTGTGCCCTGTTTGTCCAGAGCAAACCTTCTGGCGATTGCAGGGACTGTGCCCTCATAGCAAATCATTACACTAAATTTGTAGTCTTGAGTTTTATTAGGATCTGTCATTTCAAATACGGTATATTCGGTGCCGGCATCGAGGGAGTAATCGAAATTATAGGGTATAAACTTAAACTTCATAAGGAAATTATAAAGCCATAGGCACTTTTTCCTGAGTGGGAGCACTTCACCAAAGGGAACCAGGTGTATCTTGCTATAGTTCTGGGAGGCCTTTTCACCGTCTTTTTTGTACAAGAAGGCCGAGTTATATCTCTTGGCTAAATAGGCGTTTGAATCTTCTCTGAATCCTATTTGGCCGCCGTATGCGCCGACCAAAACAAAAGCGTTATCTTTGGCGTGTTCCCGCAGTGCCTTGTCTAAAATAATCCAGGGATCTAAGGGATTCAAACTTTGTACAACCCGCAATACATCCGGATTTAGAGTTGCCTGTACCATTGTTTCGGGCCAGACGATGAGGTCGGGTCGGTTCTTGACGGCGGCTTTGCTGTTCTCCATTAAACCATTGAACAGATCCTGACCGGACTCAAAGGACCTCTTGACGGATTGAGGGACGTTCGACTGTAATGAAGCAATATAAGGGCCTGGCTCGACGTACTGTTCTTCCTGGCTGATTCTCCATCGACCGTAAATAATTGCCCCGGCGACAGCGAGACAAACCAGGGCGGTCTTTAGCAGCGGAGCGATTTTGAAGAGGCTTTTTTGCCTGGCGGCAATTATCAGTTCGGCCAGCATGCCATTGACCATAGCTATCAGAAACGTCAGACCGGCGGTTCCGAATATGTCGGCTATCTGGATAATTGTTATGTTTTGGTATTGGCTGTGCGCCAGAAAACGCCAGAAAAATCTGCCCAGGAAAAAGCCCTGTAGTCGTTCGATGGCGACAATCAGAATGGCTGAGGCTAAAAATAACGGTACTTTTTTTGCCCTGCAGTATCGCAGAAACATCGCCAGGATCGGCCAAAGCAAAGCTGTGTAGAGGCAGAAAACAATCCAGCCGGCAATAGTGACAGGGACTAACCAGTAGAGACTGCCGAGCCAGTAAAAAAGTGAAATGACGTAGCTGACCAGGATTAGGCGGCGGGGCTTTGTATCAGGTGAACAGGCGATAATGAAAGGTACGAACGCTACCCACGCCAGAGACGCCCAGCTAATCGGCGGCTGAATCACCGTGAGCATCGCCGCGGTGGCAACCAGCGGCAGCCCGCAGAGCAAAATGTTTTTCATCCATAAATTTTTCAATCGGCTAAATCCTTTAAGGCCGCTTATAATTCTTTACCTTCTGATTTGTGAAAGCTTGCCGCTTTTACGGAGTATTTTCAGTCGGTCTGTAACTTCATCAGGTGTGTAATGTTGGGTTTTATTCAGGCGATTGTTTAGTTTTGTTGTAAAGAGCGCCAACAACATTTTGTTCTCACGAAGCTGGCTATCCGGTACTTTATTTTCATCACAAAGCCACTTCAGCTCTCGGTCGGCATGTTCCGGCCACTTGGGAAATCCTTCGCCTTCAACAGGTAATCCTTCGGATTCTTGAATACGCTTTTTAGATTCATTCACATATTCTTCAGAAATATCTATGCTGGTATATATACGATTCAACTTATGAGCCACTGCTGCGGTGGTGCCGGAACCATTGAAAGGGTCGAGCACCCATTGGTCTTCGTTCGAGCTTACTCGTGTTATACGTGCCAACAGGCTTTCCGGCATTTGACAAGGAAAGCTGGTTCGCTCATCGAACGTTCCACACAGACGGGGATATTCGTCCCAAACGTCATCCGGCATCTTGCCTTCCGGATTTGCTCGTTTGTCGCGGTATATTTTTTGTCTGTCTGAGATTACCCGTACATTTTCATCATTGAAAACAAAATCTTTTTTGTCGTTTACAAAGTAGAAAATGTGAGTGTGTGAGCGGGCGAATTTATTTTTCATTTGCTGGCCGAAAGAGTAGTGCCAGATTAGCCAGTTTCGCATGAAAAGGCCAAGCTCATCGGCTATGATTTTTATGTTTGCGGCGTAGTCATCGCCTATTGCTATATAGAAGGAGCCGTTTGGCTTTAGGACTTTTTTGCAAGCGACCATCCACTCTTTTGTCCATGCGATGTAGTTTTTCTTTTTCACCTTGTCGTAGTATTTGTCGTATTTGTAGCCGATATTAAACGGCGGATCGGCGAAGATAAGGTCCGCGAACGGCTTGTCAATCTTGCCAAGCACCTCTATACAATCGCCGCATATTATTTTATTCTGAAAATCTTGCATAGCGATATGTTACAGCCTAAAATTGACTTTGCAAGGGAATTACAGTTTTGACGAATGACAATCCGGCTGGAGCAATGCGCAGCAAAGAGGCTTGAATCTTTTAGCGCACAATCGGTACTTTACGGATTGATAACCTTTTGTTTTTTGAAAACTTTGCCGGAGAGGTAATCGGTGAAGGTTACCTTGACTGTCAGGGGTTCGTCGAAACTTTTGACTATGTCGGTTATATCGAACGTTAGCCTGTAATTGATTTTTAACATCGAGTCGAACCAGAGATTTTTGAGCTCATCCGATTTTACGGGCGGCCACTTTGCGAGCAAGGCACTGCCATCGGTTTTGCTCAGGTCCCAAAGTTCAACCTCTACATCGGCGGCTGCTTTTATTACATCGCCCTGTTCGTCGATGGGCTCTATATAGACAATCAGCTTTTCTTTTTTGCCGTCTTTGTCTTTGTCGAAGAGACCAGTATATTTACCAATTTCAATATTTTGGAGGCTATAGAGGTTTTGGCCTTTGAGTTGCTCAGGTAAACCGGAGAGGGTATGTATTTGTTTTTGTAACTGTTCGTTTTTGGCAGTAGATTGTTCGAGCTGATTCTCTAATTGCTTCTGTTGAATGGTCAAGGTTTCGACTCGTTCCTGCAGTGGTGATTCGGTGTAGGCGTTGTTACAGCCGGCGACAAATGCCAGAAGACAGAGGACAGAAGAGAGAGTACAGAAAAATCTAAATTCTGATAGCTTGATATCCATATCCATTATAACACTCCTGTATTACTGCTTCTGTATTACCGCTCTTTTATTATTGCTCCGGCTCCTCCTGATTTTTTACGATCTCAGGAGCTTTCTGCAATATTCTGTCGGCTAATCCGTATCCGATTGCTTCGGTAGCGTCGAGCCAGAGGTCTCTGTCGCAATCTTTTTCAATTTTTTCTACAGTCTGGCCCGTATGAGCGGCCAGTATATCATAAAGACGTGCTCGCAGCCTTAAAATTTCCTGAGCTTCGATATCGAGGTCGGTAGCTGGTCCAATCAATTGACCTGTGATTAACGGCTGGTGCAGAAGGATTCTGTTGTTTGCCAGCAGGAATCTTTTGTCAGCCTTTCCGCCGGCCAGTAACACAGCGGCCATACTTGCGGCCTGGCCGATACAATAGGTCGCGACGTCGCAACGTAAGAACTGCATCGTGTCATATATTGCGAGGCCTGCCGTGATTGAGCCGCCGGGTGAATTTATGTAGAAGTGAATATCGTTCTTATTGTCTTCGTTGCTTAAAAAGAGCATCTGGGCGATGATGAGGTTGGCAGATGTGTCATCGACCTGTCCACCGAGAAACACTATTCTGTCTTTGAGGAGTCTTGAATAAATATCATAGGCGCGTTCAGTTCGACCGCTTTTCTCAATTACTATCGGTACCAAAGTTTGATTTACGCTCATTTTAGCTATTCCTTGTTTGTAAAAAATATATTTCCAGACAGTTTGGCGGTTTAGAACCGGTTATTTACTGTCTTTTTTCTTTTTATCGTTTTTGTTGTCTTTCTCTTTCTTTTTGTCTTTTCCTTTGTTTTCGTCTTTTCCTTTGTTTTCGTCTTCGTGCAGAACCTCGTCGATAAGACCGTACTCTTTAGCCTCATCGGCAGTCATATATCTGTCTCTTTCAGTCTCGGCGGCAATCTTTTCGGCAGGTTGGCCGGTGTGTTTTGAGAGGATTTCATTTATCGTTCTTTTTGCCTTGAGTATTTGTTCGGCCTGTATTTTGATGTCTGAGGCCTGGCCTGTAACACCGCCCCATGGCTGGTGCAGCATGACCTTTGCGTGCGGGAGGGCGTGTCTTTTGCCTTTTGTTCCAGCCGCCAGTATTATCGCTGCGCCGGACTGTGCCCTGCCGATGCAGTAGGTCGCAACGGGCGAACTGGTGAAGAGCATAGTATCATAAATGGCCATTGTATCGTCAACGTTTCCGCCCGGCGAATTGATATACAGGCTGATTTCGCTGCTGCGCTTCAGGTTGTCGAGGTACAGCATTTTCATAATGACCTCAGCGGCCCTGTCGTAGGATATTTCTCCTATCAGGAACACAATCCTGTTCTCCAGGAGCATATCATCCAGACTCATCTGGCGGTAGCGCTGATACTGGCCATGTTGATTGTACGTATCCATATGATGTGGTCCTGTTTGGCTATAAGACGCGAGGTGAGAAACCCTTGCAATGTTTCCTGAATGATGTTCAATAGACATTCATTGCTTCCTTTATGAAATTCACATTTTTTTAAAACTTGTGTTTCATGCCTTGTTAGGCACTTCCACAGTGCATATTTCGCCCCGAGTGGACTCACCGACAAGCGGTTATGTTTTAATCGGATATTTTTAGCTGCCGATTCTCTTTTTTTACCCCATTTTTGTTATATATAATTGCCCATAACGGAGTTTTTGGCGTTTTTAGCCGGAGTCTTTGGATTTTTTGGGTGTCTTTTTCTTTGGCTCGGCTTTCTTAGCGGTCTTTTCAGCCGTTTTTTTTGCCGATTTTTTAGCTTCTTTTTTGGCTTTTTTAGCTTTCTTATCCGGCTCTTTCTCTGTTATTTTCGCTGTTTCGAGCAGTTTTTCGACACATTTGTTCTGGCGTACTTCGAGGGTGAACTGGGCCAGCGAGCCATTACGTTCCATATCCTCTCTCATTTTTTCGGGGCGCTGCTGCCGCTGGATGGCTATCTGGGCGATATGTCCGTTAATCTCTTCATCGCTGACCTTGATATCGAGCTTCTCGGCAATTTTGTCCATAATGAAGAATGTCTTCAGTTGTTTTTTTGCTTGCTCTTCGCTACCAGCCTGAAGCTGCTCTAACTGCTCATTGAGCTGCTCGCGGGGCAGGCCACGCATCATCAGATTCTGATATTGCCTCTGGAGAAGTGAGGTTGCCTGCTGAGCGACGATGTCCAGGGGCAGGTCGAGATTGGTATTGTCGTGCAGATACTGGTAAATCTGCTCGCTAATTTCGGTTATAACTTGTGCTTCCAGGCGGCTCTGCAGGGTGTCCTGAGTTTTTTCTCGCAGCTCGTTTTCATCTTCGATACCCAGTCTGGTGAGGAAGGCCTGGTCTAACTCAGCGGGCTTGAGCCATTTGATATCTTTGATATCGATACTGATTTCGACTTTTTTGCCGCGATATTCTTCTCTGAAATATGTCTTGGGGACATCGACGTTTATCTGTTTGGTTTCGCCGCATTTGGCTCCGGTGAGCAATTCGTCGAGTTTCTCGACCGGGACTTCCCCGACAAAGCCGTTCTGCCTGACGTGTACCTCGATGTTGTCGAGTTTCTGCTGTTCTTCAATGCCCTCGGCCTTTATGAGGGCATCGGCAATTATCTGGTCTTCAGGCTCAACGGCTCCATCTTTGCGG
>DAOUVA010000414.1 GCA_030667885.1 Phycisphaerae bacterium | reverse complement strand
TTCATATAGTCCGAACATATACTTGACGATTTCCTCGTCCGGCTCCCCTGTGGCCCCTACGATGAATTGTGTTGTCTGTTTGACCCTCTGGTATCTCGATCCGCGTTCGGTCAGCCTGCTGATAAGTTTGATGGGCTCGATAATATCCTGAATATACCTTTTCTTGTTCGATACTCTCGCAAGTCTCTTTGCGCCCGTTGTCTCAATATTCAGTGACACTGCGCTGGATAAAGAAACCGCCTCTTCTATCGCCGCATCGCTTGCTCCCGGAATAATTTTCAGATGAATGTAACCTCTGAATCTGTGTTTCTTTCTCAGAAGTCTGGCTACGCCGTTGAGTTTGTCCATAGTTGCATCGGCCGAACTTAAAACACCCGAACTTAAAAACAGCCCAAAAACCTTTCGCTGGTTATAATAATCCAGAAATACCTTTGCTGTCTCCTCCGGCCCCAGACTGCACCTGCGGACGTCCATTTGCTCTCGAAGGGGGCAGTATTTGCAATCATTCGTGCATACATTTGACATCAGTGTCTTAAATAGGGGGCTTTTTCCTCCGCTTGGAAGCGTTACAGGATATATCCATTTGCCGTCGCCGCTTCGCTTGCGGCTTTGGTCCTTACTCGTACTGCACGCACACGCCAAATCATACTGAGCATCGGCGCTGAGTATCTCTAATTTCTCCTGTGTATTCGGTTTGGAAATGACACCAACCATCGCTTCTTGTCCTTTGAGATATTTCAGATATCCTTATCTGCAATTAATATAATGATGGTAGAATTACATGCAATATTATATATGCCGAAAAGTGAGAAAAAGTGGCAACTTCTAATCTTTTTTTCTGCCGTTTTCATCACACGGCTTAACCATAGTGATAATATCCTTAATGATGGCTCAGGGTAGCAGTCAATCAATCCTCATCTTTTTAATTGCATCGTTCTCGAATGCTTTTGTGCTGAACTCCGCAAGAAACGCCCGTCCACTTGCATCATTTTTCAACGGTTATATGTACCCAAACGCCACCAATGCTCCGAAGATAATGACAATAGCCCCTGTAATCTGGTAGAAGCGATGCACATTCTCACTCCACAGTATTTTCGAGCGAGCAACCATAAGCCGATAGATGATAAACTTACTCTTTAGACTTCCGCAGACCAGCATGAATAGGCCCGCTGCCATTATTAAACTTCCCCAAAGTATGTGCATTATATTCTTCCTTTGACATTTTGTTTTGAATGCCTTGACCTCAAGACTGGAGGTCAATTTTGTGGCGCAATAATCTACATCATTCACTCAACACTCATTCTCCTGCCGTTTTCATCACTCGGCTTAACCATAGAGATGATATGCTTAATGGATAGCTGCACTCGTAATCGCCGGCATGATGCAGGCCACCATAACAGCCGCCTGCATCGCTTGTATAGCTTCTTTTGCGGCCTTTCCTGTTATTTCGCCGTTGCTGATTTCTTTAATCCGGGCTTTACGGCCTTTCAGCTCCTTTTTATCGAAAACAATTTTCAGAAGACCGGTACCCTCGGCCAGTGATACCAGAACAACGGTTCGGGGATCAACATCCCTGCTATCGGTGAATATGGCCTGCCTGAGCCGTTCAATCAATTGCTTTTCTGGTTCCGGATTGATTTCGGGATATATTTTTCGTGTGAAAAGCAGCAAAATCGTATCTTCTGTGGCCTTAAGAATGCCGCGGTCGCACAGTTGCTGGGCTACTCGATGTTTAAGATTCTTTACGCCCGCAAACCGTGATACCCAGGTCTGAAGCGATGCGCGTCTTTTCGCGGTTCCGATTTTTTCAAGGCATTGGTCGATTAAAGGTTCACCGAGAGGTGTTGAGCTAATAAGGTTGACAAGTTTTTTCTTTCTGGATTCATCCAAAGCAATGCGCTGGTTTAACAATAGCTCGGCCAGTATCGTCGCCCCGATTGCGTACTGGTACATTGTACCCGATGCGATAGTGCCTTCTTCGTCACGCAAAGCTAAAAGCATGACTTCTTCGTGCAGGAATAGAGTACTCTGGATTGTCATTCAAATGTTCTCCAAAATGAGTTAGCATGACTCTTTTGCTTATCTGGGAATTTATCCTGCTTGGCTCTTAACTTCGGTCTGGTCTTTAATTACCGTAGCGGCCGATTTAATCATCCCTGCAATATCGGAAAGGTTCGAAGGTATTATTATCGAGTTGTTGGTTTTTGCCAGTTTACCGAATTCGTTCAGATATTGTTCGGCGATGCGCAGGTTTACGGCATTAACTCCGCCTTTTTCATTTATAGCGGAAGCGATTCCTCTGATTCCGGTAGCCGTTGCTTCGGCAACTTTTAAGATTTCGATAGCTCGGCCTTCAGCTTCGTTTATACGTTTTTGTTTCTCACCTTCGGACTGAGCAATCATTTGTTGTTTTTCGCCCTCGGCCCGGTTTATCTTTGCCTGCCTGTCACCTTCTGATTCGGCAATAGTCGCCCGCTTCTCGCGCTCGGCCCGCATCTGCTTTTCCATTGCATCTTTAATGCTTTTAGGCGGCAGGATGTTCTTCACTTCATATCTTGTTACCTTTACTCCCCATGGATCCGAGGCCTTGTCCACAGCATCGACAATAGCACTGTTTACCTTCTCTCTTTCTTCGAAGGTTCTATCCAGTTCGAGCTTACCCATTACGCTCCTCATAGTTGTTTGTGCTAATTGCGAGGATGCGAACTGGTAATTGTTGATTCCGTAAGAGGCCTTCTTGGGGTCCACAACCTGCATATATAGAATACCATCAACTTCCACGGCGATGTTGTCCTTCGTGATACACTGTTGCGGTGCAACATCGACCGCCTGCTCTTTTAAGGTGTGTTTGTATGAAACCTTGTCGAGAAACGGCACAAGTATATGGAAGCCTGCTTCGAGTGTGGTCGAATACTTGCCGAGCCGCTCAATTATAAATGCCATTTTCTGGGGCACAATCCTTATTGTCTTGAAAAATACAATCAATGCAAATAGTAGTATGCCTACGAGAATAATTGTCAATACCATTGGATCTACACTTGCTAACATGATTTGCTCCTTTCCTATTAAAATGTTTTGACCTTAAGTGTGATATTGTCCTTGCTAATAATTTGAACCATAACTCCCTCTGCGATTTCCTCATCTGACTGGGCGAGCCAGTTAGTCCCGTGAAATTCCACCTTGCCGCCGGCTTTCGGTACTATTTTTTCCTTCACAACTGCTTTCTGACCTATGAATTCATCAAGGTTCTCCTTCAGGTTCTGTTTAGAAACAGCGTGTCCCATGAATATCCCTTTAAGCCATTTCCGCAGGCATAACAGTGACAGCACCGAAGCAATTATAAATATTATCAATTGAGTATTTAATCCGATGTCGATAAAGAGGCAGATAAATGCGACTATACATGCCCCGACGCCGAAGAAAGCAATAATTAATCCCGGCAGCGCAAATTCTAAAATCAGCAGTACAAGCCCTGTCAGAAACCATATTATTTCAGGCTGAAGAAAATCTTTGATCGTATCCATTTTGTCTTCCTTTCATAACAATAACAAATAAGGATAATTGGTGAACGTAAAAACTCACTCAACCACTACCGCCGTACCGTAGGCCAGAATCTCCGATGCGTTTTGCATTATCATTGATGTAGAAAAACTTACCTTTACGACCGCATTTGCGCCGAGCTTTTGAGCGTCTTCTATCATCCTGTCGAGGGCCTGTTCCCGTGACTCGGCCATCATCTTTGTGTAGTCGGTTATCTCACCTCCGACTATGTTGCGAAGGATTGCCATAATGTCTCTGCCGATGTGCCTGGCTCGAATGGTATTGCCTTTGGCAAGTCCCAGTTGCTTAACAATCTTCTTCCCTGCAATTGTGTCTGTCGTTGATAAAAGCATTGTCTTACCTCCTTACGTTTCTATAACGGTCTTTTTGCCAGAAGTGAAGTCTCTCCCGCGAAACCGAGACCAGCAGAATAGCCAGGCCTGCAATAAGTGCAAGCAAGCCGGCTTTCAATAGTACGCCTACTGAAGAGTCTGTGGTTATCTCTTCTATCAGCTTGAATCCGCCATAGATTGCCAACAGAATAGCAGCTACCGAAAAGACAATCCAGCCGACGCTGCGCTCGATTCGGTTATAAACGCCGCCCCAGTAGTCCTGCCATATTTTGTCCTCAGGCTCGACCAGCGTTACCTCATCGGTAATAGCTTTAAGTTTCCTGAAATCTTTCAGCTCAGCCTTACATTCAGAGCATCCGGTCAGATGCTCTTCAAATTGACGTTTCTGTTCGTTACTCAATTCATTGTCCAGGTAGCCCATCATTATGTCTTTATAATCATGGCATGTCATTTATGCTACCTCCTTTCACTGTACTCAATAATTCTTCCAGCCTCTTACGGGCGTAGTACAACCTGCTCGTAATCGTACCTTTATTACAATAAAGGGCCTCAGCGATTTGTTCGTATGACATATTTTGAAAGTGCCGCAGGATAATCACTTCTCGATGTTTATCATCAAGCTTGCTGATTGCCTGCCAGACTTTGTCTTTGAGTTCATT
>DAOUVA010000333.1 GCA_030667885.1 Phycisphaerae bacterium | reverse complement strand
TAGCCAACAGCGGCAATTATCAAGCCGTGATTTACTACACATGCGCAAAGGAAAATGTTGGCTCAACTATCGAATTGAATTTCAATGGAAGCCGGATACAGGGAAAGGAAACAAAACCGCACTACCCGCCCTTAGTCGGCGAAGAATTCGACCGGTCCTCACGAGGCAGCGAATCGTATGTTAAAGATTTCCAACCGCTTGATCTTGGTGCATTTCGATTGAAAAAGGGACGCGGCCTGTTAACTCTTCGTGCACTAAATGTCCCGGCCAGGCAGGTAATGGACGTTCGCGCCGTTCTGCTCACACTTACTTAATTGTTGGCAATAGAAGGTCTCCGGTATGAAAAAAAGAATAGTTCAAAAAATCTGTTTATGTCTTCTTTTGACAGCCTTTAATAGCATCGATACGTTTGCTGCTGTTGGAAAGCCCACGGATAGCTGGATAAGGACCGGCGGTCTCGGTGGTCAGAAACCTAAACGGATTACGAAGGCTTTTCCGTTGTCCGACCAGAGTAATCAGGGCAACTGGGCCAAATATGAATTGATGAGTGATGAATTTGACGGTGCCAAGCTTGACCCGAATAAATGGCATCCTGTAAATCCGAAGTGGTTGGGAAGGCAGCCTGCATTCTTCTATTCCGGCAATGTCAGTGTAAGCAATGGCAAGCTGCATCTGGCTATGAAAAAGCAGGAAGTGCCTGAAATGCCGAAAGACAAGGGCTATCACACTTATACTTCCGCTGCGGTTCAAAGCAAAACAAAAGTCAAATACGGATATTTTGAAGTCAAATGCAGGCCTATGAAATCTCATGGCTCAAGCTCTTTTTGGTTCTATGAAAGCAGCCCTGAATTGTGGACGGAAATAGATGTATTCGAAATAGGCGGCGGGGCCCCCGGGTTTGAACGGAAATACAATATGAACGTGCATGTGTTCAGAACGCCGACTGAAAACAAGCACTGGTCTAAGCATGGCCTATGGGTGGCTCCGTCAAATCTGGCGGATGATTACCATGTTTATGGATTGCAGTGGGATAAGCAGAGAATCACGTGGTATTATGATGGAGTGCCTGTCAGATGGATAGAGAATACCCACTGGCATCAGGCCCTGACGTTGAATTTCGATAGTGAGACAATGCCCAAATGGTTCGGCCTTCCAAAAGATAAGGACCTTCCCTCCACCTATAGCATTGAATACATTCGGGCCTGGAAGAAGCGGGAATAAATCTTTGTTCCTCCTCGAATTGACAGGGATTATTCTTTGTCTTTGACCTCAACGACATAAATCATCGTAGGTTCCTTTGGCTTATCCGGCCTGCGGTCTCTGTTGGGTGAGTCTGCTTCCTGCTGCATATAATGTGTAAAGCCCTTTGGCAATGACCCTCGATTGACGCTGCGGACGTTCGGTATATTATGATATGCAGCTTTGGCTTTCTCAGCAGAATATCGACCCGGTTTCATTGTTAGCAGTTGTTCTCTCGTGAGGGTCAACTGTCCTTTCTTTGGTTTTGCATAAGCGTTGCTATAGGCAGCCAGAATGTCCTGTTCTTTCGTGATTGAGATTCTGGGGATAGGAGGATACTCTGGAATCGTGCCTCTGCCGGAAAAATAAAAGCGATGTTTCCAGTCGGTTAGCTGGATGATTTTCCACTTATTATCGATCGGCGTTGTTATGTACATTTGATTATGGCCATTTTCATCAAAACGAGTATAACCAATATATGGCCGTCCTTCACTATCCACTGCTAAAGAGCCGCCGTTGATTAATCCGTTGTTCTGTTTTATAGGCTCGACTATATAAGCGTTTTCCGGCGTTATAGGCAATTCCAAATCCTGCCCATCCCAACTCTGCCAGGACAATCCGCGATCGAGGCTTTTGGCGTAACAAATATCAAAATTAGTTATGACATCCGGCGTTTCACGCCAGCACCAGGCAATATGCCAAACACCTTTTTCGTCTTCTAAGATACCTCCGAACGGATAGGCGTTGCAGGTTGGATTACGGTCTCGGCCATTCGTAAAAACCGGGACGGTCTTTGTCCATTCTTGAGTTTCTTCGTTATAATGGACCAGGATTCGCATCCCGTTACCGCTGCCGCCGTGCCGGTACATCATATAAACTGAACCATCGCGAAGCTTCAACAGGGTCGGATATGTTACTCTGTCTTCATAATCACCGGTCCACTTGTGAATGCCCTCGAAAGTGTGTATGTCACCGGGGGCCTTTGTTCGATAATACCGCAATGGCGCGCAGTGCATATTACCTGTTATATGAAGATTTCCTTTTCGGTCCTGAAACAATAAAATCCGGTTATGCGTGTCCCATCCAACCCGTTCCGGAAGTTTAGCTAAGTCCCATTCAGTCTCGCTGAGTTTTCGTTTTCCCACGTTTATCTGGTGTTCTCCATCATAAAATGCGATATACTGATAAATACCGTCCGAAATTAAACAATGACCCCCGTTTACCGGATGTGATGCTAATCCTTTTGCTACCGGAATTTTTCGTACTTCCACTTCTTCGGCAATGGTCACCCTCGAAGATGTCGACAGCACAAAACAAATGATAATAAAGAGCATAAAGCGTCGAATAAACATGATATTAACTCCTCAAGATTACTACTGCTTACATATCACGAGCACCAATATTACCGATTGATGCAGGCAATTGTGTCCGGCTGCACCGACAAACTTGGCTTTGAAGTAGTAAATATACCAAATCAGGCACAGGAATACAGCTATTTGTTTTCTTGAATTGATGACATGTTTTGGATTTGACTATGGCTTTTCGTATAGGATTGATGGCAGGGCAAGGGGGGGGTATGACGGCCCAGACAAGGCAACAGCCGGTCATTTCCACATAGAACAAGATAATGAATAACTCAAGGTTTAATGCAGATATTTCAGGATTTCTCTTGGACTCGGATGATCGGGATTATCGAATCCAAAGAAACTTTTCAGGATGGTCCCATCCCGATCAACTATGTATGTAGCAGGAATAGATAATTCTATTCCATCGTCGCTGTGTAACGAGACCAGGTCGATACAAAATGATTCGCGAAATTTTTTTATTTCCGCCCCCTTCACCTTGAAGGTCAATCCAAATTGTTTTGCAACTTCGTTATCGACATCAATCAATGTTTCGTATGTCAAATTAATGTCTCCCCTTGTCATCGAAGCCGGCCAGGGTTTATGTGGAGAAATTGCCACAAATTTGATATCGTGTTCCTCAAGCTGCTCATAAACTGCCTGACAAGCCATCAATTCGAGAGTACAATATGGACGCCAGCTTTTGCCGTAGAATGTTATTACCAGCTTATTGCCCGTAAGCATTTCCTTGAAGCATATGGCTTTGCCTTCGGTATTTGGAAGGGTAAATCCGGGTACTCTGTCATTTTCTTTAAGAATGCTCTTAATAATCTTGGTCTTTTCGATCTGAGTGCGTAGATTCTTTGCGAACACGGATATTTTCTCCTCTTTTTTGTTCATCATTTTTCCCTATTAATTCTTCTTGTTCTTTCCTTACAGGGAAATGCTGACCTTACACAAGTGACTTTCATACCCCCTTCGTAATAAGCATTTATCGTTCAAAACTACTAAGTGACAAAAGTTAATATAGGAAGTATAGCATATTTAGGCAAGGCTGGCAAGTGTTTTTTCCCCTTATTTCATAATTCTCACAAGTGAGAACTCCTTTTTTATAAATGCTTATTATTGGAAAAATCCTGTTAAATATGTATAATTGGTGGGGTGTTCGAATATGGATGGGTGTTCTACAAAGCCCTTTAACAGATTAAAACGTCAAATCCAGCACCATAACAGGTTTTATTATGCCCTATAACGTCCGAGTTGTACGAATATACTCTACAAAAGTGCGGTAAAGATACATTTATTATGTGATTTAGTCAATATGCTGGGAAATTTTGCAGGAGAAACAGATATGAAGAGACACTATACACGTCGTGTTTTCTTAAAGATGGCAGGCTTGACTGCTGCGTTGTCACTGCAAAAGCATCCAGCGACATTCGGACAGAACAAAGCCGTTACCTCTACGAATAAACCTAATATCATTTTTATTTTGACGGACGATCAGCGTCATGATGCGATGAGCTGTGCCGGACATCCATGGCTGAAAACACCAAATATGGATCGCCTGGCCAATGAGGGTGTGCTCTTCAGGAACGCATTCGTAACAACCTCGCTGTGCAGTCCTTCGAGAGGCAGTTTCCTGACGGGTTGTTATGCACACACCCATGAAGTCTTCAGGAACACCGGAAAGGACCCGAACCCTTCGTATCCGACATTTCCTCAGCTCTTACAAAGAGGCGGTTATGAAACAGCTTTTATCGGAAAATGGCATATGTCGAGGCAGGACTCCCCGCGACCCGGATATGAACATTGGGTGAGCTTTAGTGGCCAGGGCAGATACGGCAATAACAAACTCAATGTAGATGGACAAGCCGTCAGCTCTGAAACCTACGTTACCGATGAGCTGACCAATTATGCAGTAAGATTTCTGAAAAAGCAGCATAATAAACCCTTCATGCTCTACCTGAGCCACAAAGCTGTTCATGCCCCGTTCACACCGGCAAAACGGCATGCGAATCTTTATTCGGATGTCAAAATCGAATCACGGCACAATCCAAAAGACAACATGAACACCAAGCCGAAATGGGGCAGGAAAATGGATAAAAACTGGAAAAGCCAGATACTTGATTACTACCGTTCTTTGGTGGCCGTCGATGAAAGTGTAGGCCGTGTTCTTGAAACGCTTGAACAAATCAGGGCTCTCGATAATACCGTAATCATCTTTGCAGGTGATAATGGCTATTTCCACGGTGAACATGGTGGAATGTGGGACAAACGGGCCGCGTATGAACCATCTATGCGGATACCGCTGATTATGCGTTGCCCGCATCTTGTAAGCTCTGCCACTGTGTGCGAAGAAATGGTGCTGAACATAGACCTGGCACCTACAATTCTTGAGCTGGCTGGAGTTCCGGCCCCTGGCTCAATGCAGGGGCAAAGCTGGTTGAGCGTGCTCAAGGGCCGCCCCGGGCGAAAGAGTTTCCTCTACGAATACTTTCAGGAAACGGACCGTAGATTCAAAAGGCCGACTGTCATTGCCGTCCGCACAAAACAATGGAAATATGTCACTTACCCTCTCGATGACAGTCTGACCGCCGAACTGTACAACCTGAGTACCGACCCGGAGGAACTCAACAACCTTTTTGGCAATCCCGGATATGCTGATATTATAGAACAAATGAAAAGAGAGCTGGCGCAGCTCAAAAAGAAAACCGGATTCAGATATCCTTAAATGACAAAACGATAATAGCAAAGATGGTCGGCTGACAGCAGAATCCTCAGGTTTTCTGCCTTTCGTTTTTCGGCCGATGTTTCCACCGCCGGTGTAGCCACCAGTACTGGCTTGGGTCCTCCCTGACAAATTCTTCGATTGCTTTGGTATATTCAGCGGTAATCCACTCCAGCGGATTGTCCTTTTCTGCCCATTC
>DAOUVA010000015.1 GCA_030667885.1 Phycisphaerae bacterium | reverse complement strand
TCTTGACAAAATATTCCAATAATCCGAATTCCTTCGGTGAGAGTTTAATTTCTTTTCCTTTGCAGGTAAGTTTTCTGGCGGGAATATCAAGCCGATAGTCTCCGAACTCGTAAATATCCTGTTCGGTTTGCCGGCTTCGTCGAAGAAACGCCTCTGCGCGGGCAAGAAGCTCTTTTATACTGAAGGGCTTGGTAACATAATCATCGGCCCCAAGATTCAATCCTAATATTATATCCGACTCCTCGCCCTTTGCGGTCAGCATTATAATCGGCATAGTAAGATTTTCCTTACGTATCAGCCTGCATATTTCATAGCCGTTTATCTTCGGCAGCATAATATCAAGAAGAATTAAGTCAGGCTTCTTATTAAGAGCAGCATTTAATCCTTCCTCACCATCGGCGGCAGTAAGTACACCATATCCCTTGAACTCGAAGTTATCCTTCAAGCCCCGCAGCATTACAGGGTCATCTTCAATTATCAGTATCGTTTCCATTTGTTTCCGGGGGTTTAAATTTGTAACCAATTAGTTCTACAGTGTGAATAAACTTCGGATTATTCGGGTCTTGTTCGATCTTGTTCCTCAGGGCAATGACAGCCTGATCGATGTCCTGCAAAGTAATAAAGCGTGAATAACCCCATACGGCATTACGAACCTCATCAGATGTAAGAGTGCATCCGGCCCTTCTAAGGAAAAGATGCAGCATCTTGAATTCCCCGGGTGTAAGCTCAATCTCCTTGCCGTTTCGAGTAAGAGTGCCAGCGACAGTATCAAGCCGGTAACTGTCGAATTCATAAACATCAGGTTCTTCCCGGCCCCTGCGTCTCATAAGTGCTTCGGCCCGGGCCATTAATTCTTTTATACTGAACGGCTTTGTCATGTAGTCGTCGGCGCCAAGATTCAATCCAAGTATAATGTCGGATTCCTGGTCCTTGGCGGTGAGCATGATTATTGGCATATCGAACTTCTTTTTACGGACTTCGCTGCATATTTCATAGCCATTGATTTTAGGCAGCATAATATCCAGTATAATCAGGTCGGGATTGTCGGTCAGTGCTGCTTTGAGACCCTGCTCTCCATCCTGGGCAGTCTTGACGCGGTAGCCCTTTAACTCGAAATTGTCCTTAAGACCCCGCAGCATAGCCGAGTTGTCTTCAACAATCAGCACCTTTCTCATTTATTAATCCTTCCCTGCCGGCGTTTAATTACAAGCCGGTAATTTCACGGTGAAAGTACTGCCTTTGTCGGGCTTACTCTCGACAGAGATTGTACCTTTGTGGGCATCTATGATAAATTTTGCGATGCTTAGCCCCAATCCACAGCCTTCGACATGCCGTGAAAGACTGCTATCGGCTTGATAAAACCTGTTAAATATTTTCCTGACGGACCGGCGAGACATACCTCTGCCTTTATCAGAAACATAAAAACATACCAAAGAGTCTTCAGGAGAAACTCTAAGCTCAATCTGCTTGTTATCATAAGAATATTTGTATGCATTGTCCAGCAGGTTTATAAGTACAGTTATCATCGCATCACGGTCGGCCGAAACTTCCGGTAAATCCTCACGGATATTCACTTCAAACCTGCATTGCCCCATGCTGAACTTGGTCTTAACCGCCTCTGCAGCATCACGGGCAATTGCAGCAGGGCTTGTCCTGGCCATCGCAAATGACTGCTTATTTCGCTCCATCCTTGAAAAGGTAAGAAAGTTATCTATCAACCCAGTAAGTCTTTCATTTTCCTTCGAAATAAGCTGCAGATAATCGGTAACTTGCTGCTGGTCTCGGTAGCTGCCTTCCAGGAGTGTATCTACAAGTACGCGCATAGAGGCCAAGGGTGTTTTCAATTCGTGTGAAACGGTGGCAATGAAATCGTTCTTTAGTTTGTTTATCCTTATCTGTTTTCCTACAACCCTGGTGGCCAGCAAGCCGGCTGCAACCATTACGGCAATAGCCAACAGGCCGGTCCAGACATATATCACTTTTTGCTTATTGGCTGTTGTTTCAAAGATATCGATATCCTTAAAATGAATCTCAACATGCCAGCTCGGAAACAATTTGCCCAACGAGGCTGTCAGGAAAGCCGCCTTTTCCGGATTTTTCAAACCGCAGGCATACGTGCCGAAACTGTCTGTAATTCTGTAGGAAACGCCAAGCTCTTCGAGATCGGCCCCACATGAATCAAAATCCGAACTGAACTCTTCTGCCTTCTTTAATAGTAAGTACGTCTTGCCGCCGGAGTTGTGATAAATTCCAAAGGCATCCTCGGGTAATTCCAGTCGGCGAAAGCTATCTTCCGACCAGGACTCAAATGTGGCAAATGCAGGCCGGCTAAACGGCCCAGCCCCCACTTTCCTGGCTTGATATGCATCTAACACTTTAGATATTTGTCGTTTCACTTCCTCGCTTAATTGTTCGGTCAAACCAGTCAATTCAACACTTCCAATCATCTCCTGCGTCATGCTCAAAACCGAAACTAAATCGTTTGCATCTTTTTCAGAATAAGGTTCCGAAACCGTCCCGGTATAATATCTCTCAATTGCAGCGGCAGATAATTCTTCGGCTGATAACAATTCTTTTGCTCTTAGAACCTGGATTTTCAGTTCTTCGGCCCATTCGCTCTGTTCTATAATTTCAAGTGCTTTACGCAGAAGAAAAATCCTTGTCCCCGATGGTATTAGTAAAAAACCAGATCCGCTGTCTGGAGTATAATTTATAGCAGAACCAATCAGATTTTCCAAATCCGAGCGCCCTACACCCTCCTGGGTTTGACTCTTGAGATTCACAAGCAGGATTCTTGCTTGAGCAATGAGGGCTACCGAAGACACACTCACACCCTGGGGAGTTTGTCCATAAGCCATCTCCCG
The DNA here is from genome assembly GCA_030667885.1 of Phycisphaerae bacterium. Classification (GTDB taxonomy): domain Bacteria; phylum Planctomycetota; class Phycisphaerae; order Sedimentisphaerales; family Anaerobacaceae; genus NIOZ-UU13. The sequence continues at coordinate 16,305 of DAOUVA010000015.1, read as the reverse complement.
GCAAAGAGTAACGGCCTTATCAAAATCTCCCGACTTTCTAAGGCATCGGATTTGACCTAATAAAGCACTGTAACGCAGATAATAGCCATCATCCGCCGAATCGAAGAATTGTTCATATAATTGTATCGCACGGGCAAAATTTTCATCCGTGAATTCAGCATTCCATGCCAGATTAAATTCTGGCGGAAATTCACTCGGATAGCCGTCACCTCCCGTAACCGGATAAACCAACTTTCCGCTACGGTCATAGATAATAACCGCATTACATATATTAGGATCATCCGTCCCGCTATCTCGGCCTGAAAGTAAATCAAACATCTCAATTGGCTGGCGTTGCACCGCTGTTTCATCTTCGATAACGCCTATTCTTGCCAACCAAAGATCATCAATCCTTTTACTTAATATCTCCAGGCGCTGCTGGTAACTGACACTCAGTTTTTGTCTGATCGCCAGACTCTGGTTTCCAACCGCCTGGCTCATAAACCAAAGCAAACAGACAGTGGGCAGTATTACCGCTATCGCAAGCAATAATACTACCCACCGCAGTTGATTCCCCGTACTTATATTACCAATTGTTTTCACTTGCTGTTTCTGTTTGCCTTATTGATTGGAAAGTGCTGTTACCTCTTCTTTCGTTAGAGCATAGTTGTAAACGCGTACATCGTCTATCAAGCCGTTCCAGAAGCGTCCTGTATTTTCCGAATTTTCACCAATATAGACCGGCGCGTTATTCGTGTTTATTCTGCCCGATGCCGGTTGCGAACTGTCCAGCTCGCCATCTATCAGTAAGGACATTTTGCTTCCATCATATATACCGGCAATATGGTGCCATTGTCCATCATTTACGCTTCTTTTTCCAAGTAAATTCCCGTAGGGAGCACCGCTCGGAATTTTCAGCCCGGAACAGGCAAATTCGAGAGAGTCTTCGTTCTGATTGCGCTGTATCCTCCAGGCACTATCGCCCTTGGCTATGAGTGCCTGCCACTCTCTATCGAATTGGTTGACTTTTATCCAAGTGGAAACGGTAATCTGATCAGCCATATCAAAGTCTGATTCGGCGCCAATCTTCACAAAGTCACCATCACCGTCGAACTCCATCGCCCCGCCTATTTTACCTGCGGATGGCTGCCACTGAGGATCGCCAATGAGTGTGCCGTTATTATTCCCGGCGGAATCTTTCGCTATGTTACCACTGGCCTCATCCAGTTTCCACAAAGCTACCAGAGAGCCCGTAGTAAAGCTCCAAACATCCCCAGTTATAACGGTACCATCGGCCCAAACTTCATCAACACGCCAGTAATACTTAGAACCCTCTTCCAGCTCCGGTAATTCATCATGACTTGAACTTTTTACTTCAGCTAATAGGGGAAGCTGGTCGGGTTGTGTACCAAAATATATTTTATGCGATTTAGCATTAATCCCCGGCCTCCACTTCAGTTTTGATACAGATTCCAAGCCAACCGTAGCTCCCTCACGCGGCTGGGGCTTTGTAGCCATAGCCTTTGCTGTCAGATCAGTCTGAGATAGCTGCATTAGCACTGGGAATAAGTTATCCAGCGGCGGAAGCTGATCTATACTCAAACGCACATTAAAGTTGTTAATCCGTTCATCAGTGCCTAACTGGATGCTTGTTTTATCACAAGCCTTGGCCAATTGGGCTAATGTTTTATGCGCCGGATTTTGTGGATTGTTGTATGTCGCTGTTAGATAAGCATCGGCAACTCGTATGCCTCCGCCAACGTTAACCAAAACCAGCTTGCTGATAGACGGCGACAATTTGCTTACAGCTTCGTTTAAGGGTCCGGCGGTACAAACCGACCTGCGTCTCTTTATTGCCGAAACCGAAGTCTCAACAACATCCGGATTTAACGACAAAACAGTCGTCTTATTCATCTGGTTCATAAAACAGTAAAGTTTCTGGTTGTTAACAAGTCCAATTTGGTACTTGCCGGTACCATCGGCGGGCTGCCCGACGTCGGTTTGGCCGGTTACCAAATTAGCCACCGTCAACAATTGAGTCAGAATCTGGCGAGTCTGCTGTGGATTTTGGCTGGTTACTGCCAAACCAAGATTAGCCGCTATTGGGGGTGCTCCTATATTACCTGCGTTTGATGAGCTATCCGGCGGCAGGGCAAACAGGTTTATCTGTTCAATATTGGCAAAGATTTCCCTGCCGATATCAAGGCCTGTAAAATTTTCAATGCCTTTACTTGCAGCCAGTCCCTGAGCACTTCCAGCCTCCCCAAGAGCGATACTGACAAGCCCAACGGCCTCGGATGGAACAGCCTCGAAGCCGGCCTTGCTGAGATTCGGGGTACGAATCATGTTGTATGCAATACAGCGGTGCCCATCCTTAAAAGCTATGTTGTGTTCAAGGGCGATTCCGTCTTCCTGAATGTTGAAAAAGACAATCAAATCATCGATATTTTTAATATCGGCAATGCCGTCGGCAAGACGGATTTCACTGGGAATCATTTCCGCCGGGAGCATTTCTGAAAGACCCGCGAAAACTTCGTCAACGTTCGCCCACAGTGTAAGAGCATTTTCCTGACGTGCCTTCTTGCTGACCTTTGCAAAAGACTTGTTGGTCGAGGCAAGCGTAGGCTGGCTTGTCACGCCCTTATATTGCTTCACGCTCCAGGCCAATTGTTCAGCCGGCTGTGCAATGATTACTATATTATCATCGTAAGCGGCGCCTGCCGTGCCTGAAATATTCAGAGTTTGCATACCTTCGATAGTCTCGCCCGGCGTTCCAACCATACTCAATCCCGCTAAGATTAAACCCCGCAAAGCATCGCTCTTTCCAGGAAACAAAACGGCTATGACCGGTGGATTATTTTGCGCTAAGCCTGTAACACCTATTCCCATACCCCGTATCTTCTTGAATTCAGCCATCATGGCAGGATTCATCAGGGCACCCATTATATCTCCGGGTGACTTCCCGGATTGACCGCCGCCAAGAAGTGCAAGAGGATTTTCAAGCGGAGTACCCTTGAGCATATTCAGAATAGTTTCGATTTGCCTGCCCGGACTGCCGGTTTCCATATAGATTAAGGTCTCAGGCGGCATCAGGGCCGCCGGGTCCGCATTGCCAAGCTCTTCCAGAAGAGGCTTGACCTTGCTGACAACTTTTGCCTGGTCACTGTAGTTGTCAACTAACTTTCCAAAAATCTCCTTGGCCCGCCGCTCATCCTGCTTCTTAAGATAGCACATACCCAGCCGATACATCCCCTGGGCAATGTGAGACCTCTGGGCGGAACTCTCGGCAATTAACCGCTCATAGATTTTGATTGCCGCGTCGATGTCACCATCGACCTCCTCGGCGTACAGACCTTCCTGCAGCAGGGTGCCGGAACTCTTGGCAAAACCGACTGTGCCAAGGCCCAAAACCGCCAGCAAAATAATGATTGTGATGTTCTTGAACTTTTCCATAATTGTGCTCCTTTCAAATAAATTAACAAACATACACTTACTTTAACAGGAGCAATTATGACAACTGTATGTTACCCTTTTGTTACGATTTTGTACTATTTTTATTATTTTTATCGACACCTTGCAGAACGGAATCCATAAAAAGCAGGTGCATTTCAAGCCGGATTCAGTATAATTTCTTAAATATTATTGTTCATTATGCCGTATAAAATACGTAACAATGGCTTCCTTCCCGAATGTACCTTGTTGGGAACGTTTAATATATTTTCGAACGATTTTTTTTGAGATAGAAGTAATGCCAGTTTCACTTCGGAAATTATTGGGTCAGGATATTGGCAGGACAAGCCGAAGCCTTATCTTTTTTGTCCTGTTCTGTCTGTATCTCTGGATCGTCGTTGATTTGCGCCTGATTTATAATTGTACCGAGGTTATTACAAATTTCCCTGTCTTTTATAGAGGCTGGGCATTCTTTCGCGAATTCTTATCACATCCGGGCGGACTTGTCGAATACACCGGAGCGTTCCTGTCTCAGTTGTTTTATATTGGCTGGGCCGGAGCACTCGTGGCAACAATACAGGCTGGGCTGATGTCCCTATGTTTCGGCTGCATCTTAAAAGCCGTAAACTTATCTCATCTTCGCCTGCTCCGTTTCATCCCACCCATTCTTTTGCTCATTACTTACACTCAATATACATACCACTTCATTACCACAATGGCATTGTTAGTTACGCTGGCTTTCGTATGTTTATACTTAAGGATTACACGCTCCCTGACTTCGAACACCTATCGTCTGATTGTTGTCCTGATTTTGTCCATCTTTCTGTACACGATAGCCGCCGGAGCGTATTTGCTCTTTGCGGCAGTCTGCGCGATGTACGAATTACTTTTCAGACGCCAATGCATGTTGGGGCTTTTATATCTCTTATCAGCGGCAGTCATTCCATACGTTGAGGGGGTCCTTATCTTCGGCGTAAGTATTATCGATGCCTACAGCGATTTATCACCTTTATCCTGGAAAATTCTGTCTTTCGATAATCGCAGAAAGTTGATAGTAATCATCTTCATACTTTATTCGCTTTTGCCTTTAACTATACTTGCCTCGGGATTCTGGAAAATAATTCAAAACTCAAAAATAAAAATTCGTCTCAATCCGTTGTTAACAAAAATGAAATTCAACATCAACTCGCCAGTGCTAAAATGGATTATCGAATCATTGGTTGTGCTGGCCATTGCCTCTACCGCCGTATTCTTTTCCTATGATAAAGAGAAGAAAACTGTATTTCTGACTGATTTTTATGCCCGCCAGAGAATGTGGCCACAACTGCTCAGAGCAGCTCGATGCTATCCGGACAACTATTTTGTAGTCCATTCAGTCAACAGGGCTTTATATCATACCGGCCGACTCAGCTATGACATATTCTTCTGGCCACAGAATCCCCACACCCTTTTTCTGAGCACTAAAAAATACGAACAAGCCTCCTGTAAGAAATCCGGCATCTATCTTGACATAGGTCTTTTGAATATGGCCGAAAATGCTCTGACAGAATCTCTGGAAGGACTCGGAGAACGACCCTCAATTCTCAAAGGGCTGGCTTTAATAAACATGGTTAAGACCAATTATGACTCCGCACGGATTTATCTCGGAGCACTAAGCAAAACATTGTTTTACGATGACTGGGCCAATAATTATCTGGAGCTTCTGAAGTCGAATCCTGACCTGTCCGAGGACAAGGAGATTCAGCGATTACGTTCGGTCTGTATGGAGAAAGATTACGGATTTACCTCTCTTAATAATATTGAGATTACTTTATTGCAGCTTTTGGAAAAAAACAGGCAAAACCGCATGGCCTTCGAATACCTTATGAGCTGGTACCTGCTGAATGGCCGGCTGGATAAATTTGTGCAGAACCTTGACCGATTAGATGATTTCAGCGTTTCTCAGTTCCCACGATTGTATGAAGAGGCAATGTTAATATATGTTTTCAGTACCAGAAAGCCTGTCAACCTGCGCGGTCGCCAGATAAGCGCCGAATCACGTCAGCGTTTTGACAGCTTTAATCAGGTCTTGAACTACTACGGAAAAAACAAACAGGCCGCCTACAATAAATTGGCGCAAGATTACCGGGACAGCTATTTCTTTTACTACGTTTATGGACGTCAGGGAACGGAGCAATGAGCAAACATTACCGATACTTGTTAATACTTTTAACGCTTGTAATATTATCCGCAGGAGTAGTGGTTTATGCCCTTCACAACTCCACCGGAACAGGACTTTTTTTATTGGCCGAAAGGAACATTGACCAGTATAGCTCTATTGACCGACCACCCAAAATACATCCCGACTATCGCGAGACCGTCATTCCGCCGAATATTGCACCTTTGAATTTTTTGGTGGAAGAAAGCGGCTCACAGTATTGCGTAAAAATACACTCTAAAAAAGGCAGAGCTATCCAAATCTTCAGCCGTTCACCGAAGATTATGATTCCTCAGAACCGATGGCACGAACTGCTAAGCGCCAACCGTGGCGAACAGTTGAATTTTGATGTCTTTGTAAAAACAGCAAATCCACCGGCTGGCACGGCACAATGGAACCGTTTTTCTTCCATTACCAATCAAATCGCCAATGAAGACATAGATGGTTTCCTGGTATATAGAAAAATCCATCCAGGCCATGGTTTTTGGAGAAAGATGGGTATTTATCAGCGAGATTTGCATCGATTCGACGAATCACTCATACTGGATAATAATTATTTCAAAGGCGGCTGCCTTAACTGTCACACATTTTGTAACAATCGGACGGACAAAATGTTTATCGGCATTCGAAGTGCGTTATATGGCAGTTCCGTCCTGCTTATCGAAGATGGCGATGTCAACAAGATTGGTACAAAATTCGGTTATACATCGTGGCATCCATCCGGCCGGGTTGCGGCATATTCTATCAACAAAGTGCATCAGTTCTTCCATACGGCCGCAAGTGAGGTTCGTGACGTAATTGATATTGACTCCCTGCTGGCCTACTACATAGTTGACTCTAAAACGATAAAGACTTCACCTCAGATTTCCAAAAAAGACCGTCTTGAAACATATCCAACCTGGTCGGCTGACGGGCGTTATTTGTATTTCTGCAGCGCACCGTTAACTTGGTCGGCTCGCGATATAATTCCTGGTAACTTTAACGAAATCAAGTATGACTTAGTCCGAATAAGTTACGACATTGACAGCGACACATGGGGCGAGCTGGAAACCGTACTGTCCGCTCAGGATACAGGCCTTAGCATTCTTCTGCCGAGAATCAGTCCCGATGGGCGCTGGCTGCTGTTCTGTATGTGTAATTATGGCTGTTTCCCTGTTTATCAGGAAAGCAGCGACCTGTATATAATAGACCTCGAAGCCGCACAGGGGACCGGAAAGTATGAATACCGCCGGCTTGAAATAAACAGCGACAAAAGCGAATCATGGCATAGCTGGTCAAGCAACGGACGATGGATAGCTTTCAGCAGTAAACGGCAAAGTGGGGTATTTACACGAACCTATCTGAGCTATGTTGACCGGCAAGGCAGGATATATAATCCCCTGCTGCTGCCGCAGAAAGACCCGACTTACTACGATTCCTGCTTATGGACTTACAGCGTCCCCGAATTAATACTGGAGCCTGTTGGCGTAAAAAAAGAAAAGCTTGGCAGGTTTGTTCGAAGGCCTCAAACCACTCCCGGCCAAATTCCTGTCACTATGGCTACCCCCAAGGCCGGAACACTTCCGGAAACTACTGAGCCGTGGCTGATTGGGCGTGAATAACACTGATTCACACCCCAGAATCCTTTTTTAATACCTCTGCCTTATAGGCAGGTAGAAAATGGGATTAAACTTGCGTTTTCCAAATAATGAGATTAGAATTCTCGCACAAGAAAGCAAAGATTTATTACTAAGTCTCGGATGATAAGGTAAAAAATGACTGTAAACATACATACACACACCATCGAATCCACTGGGGCAACTGAAATCTATATCTCTGCAGCACCCATTGAAAGTGCATCCCCAGCCGAGCACGCAGAGGAGATTTTTTCTAGTATTTCCAAAATACTCCATTCAAAAAAGGCGCATATTTTCCAGGAACGGGTCTTTGCAGCTCAAGAAGCGATGGAAATTATCACTCACGCACGCTCAGAGGCCTATGGAAAACTTGATGATGGAGTTGCACCGAGCTTGTTAGTAGGGAAAGAAGGATTACTTGGCCCTGTAGCCGGAGTACAGGTCCACGCAATAAGCTGTGAAAATAAGCCGGAGGTGCTGAGACTGAACGAAATCGACTGTGGACGAATTCTTCACATGCCCGGCCGAGCCTATCTTTCCCTTTCGTCTATTTCAGATCAGCAAGGCAAAGAGATTACTACCCATGCTCAGGCTATGCTGGAAAAAGCCGAAGCTGCACTTGAAAAATTCGGGGCCGATTTCCTTTCGGTACCGCGCACGTGGATGTGGCTAAAAGATATTCTTTCATGGTATGACGAATTCAATCAGGTCAGAAATGAGTTTTTCACCGAAAGAGGCCTTATCGGAGCCGGAACTCGCCAGTCAATGCCCGCCAGCACAGGTATTGGACTTGGACCGGCTGACGGCGGCGACTGTTCGATGGATATGATAGCGGTTCTCGAACCGACTAACTGTACAAAGTATCTTCAAGCTGGTGGAAAACAGCAGTCTGCACTGGATTACGGCTCGGCCTTCTCGCGGGCCTCAAAAACAGATACCCCCGCCGGCCAAACAGTATTTGTTTCCGGGACAGCCTCTATCGATGCCGACGGAGCCACTACGAATATAGACGATGCCCAGGGCCAGATAAAAGATACCATAGAAAATGTCCGTGCTGTTCTAAGTGATATGCACTGCATCGACGAAGACGTTGTGCAAGTCATGGCCTACTGCAAAACCACCGAGGTCGAGAAGACATTCAACTCTTTCAGGGACACTCTCCCCTGGCCGTGGATTACCATAATTTGCGATGTCTGCCGCGATGACCTGTTGTTTGAAATCGAAGCAACTGCAATGCCAAGAAAAGAGCATAAGAATATATAACTTATCACTTACGATAGCATTCCACAGGGCCGAATATCGATTCCTCAAGGCCGCTATTTACGAAAAACTGCCGGATACTTGTGCAAAGATGGCACTTACTTGCATAGACTTTTGCTTGTTTGTAGCCCAGCCAGCCAGGTTCATCAAGTAGTCCATAAGGGCCAAAATTAAAAAGCGTACTGATAAACTTGTTTACATCAGGGCCGAATTGCTTCCAAATATCCTCAAGCTTTGTTCGATTTACATTCCCAAAAATAATGCCGCTGCACGTACCGCTAAATACGTTACCGAACGGGTCGATATGTACACCTTTGGTACCAAGAAAATCGGATTTGCAATTCACTGATACAAGTCTCTCTACCGGCTTTAAGGCTGCTAATTCAGCCAGCCTACCTGCTGCCCGACCGGTAAAACGACATGGATAGTCTTTCATAGCACTTATATACTTTTGCTCACGCTCAGCGGGTGATAGACTTTTCATTTCTGCCGGGTCATCTAAATACTTCTGCCAGCGAACCAGCACCCGCTCAGGACCCAGAACCTCCGTCGCTATCGCGGCCAATCGACGTATCAACTTTATATCAACATACTCCTGATGAAACGGGTCAGTACTGACCTTCAATCTGTTCATCCCAAGCTCGTCAAGCCTTTTCAGCCGCTGCCTTATAACTTTTTCATTAGTGGCCCAGAAACCGTTTGTCTCTATCAAATCGACTTTTCCGAGGTTTTGATTACCTGCCTCTTCGAGAATTTCCTGCAGTCTTTCCCAATACAAAAACGGTTCGCCGCCGGTGATATGTATTTTGGCTCTATCGCCGGCGAGGATTTTAAGCGACCGCCATGCGCTTATAGCCGTATCCACAGGCATTAGCCCATTCTTCTCGGGATCGCAATTATAATAGCAAAACTCACAGACGCAGTTGCATTTGTATGTCAGCAGCAGCCCGGCTGAACGCCAGAGTTTAAACTTAGGCTCATTACGCACAGCACGGCTGTTATAAATATTTTCAGATAACTCGGTCATTGCTTTTTTTCAGATGAATTTGAATCACCGTAATATCAGCCGGTGTTATACCGCTTATTCGAGAGGCCTGGCCGAATGTACTCGGCCTGAAAGCAGACAGCTTCTCTTTAGCTTCCGCCCGTAGATGTGCGATTCTGTTATAGTCCAAATCTGCTGGGATATTCTTTTTCTCCAAAGTCCTGAAACCTGCCACCAAACGCTCCTGTTTAGCTAAATAACCCTCATACTTGGCATCAATAGTAACTGCCTGAAGAACATCTTCAGCAAGATTCATATTCTTAATATCAGGATTCTCGGCCATATTTTCCACAAAGGTATTATGTGGCCGGCGAAGTTGGTCCCACAAACTTATTCCTCCCGAACGGTTATTTTTCAGGTAGCTCTTAAGCTTATTGAGGTTCTCGAGTTTAGTCTGAAATCTTATCCACCGTTTTTCGTCGACAAGCCCGATCGATTTACCGATTTGAGTCAATCTTCGATCCGCATTGTCGGCTCTTAACAGAAGCCGGTACTCCGCCCGCGACGTAAACATCCGATACGGCTCATCAAGCCCCCTCGTCAGCAAATCATCTATCATCACCCCGATATACGCCTGGTCTCTACCGAGTATAAGCGGCTCTTTTCCCTGGAGTTTTCTTGCCGCATTGATACCAGCCACGAGACCCTGTCCGGCCGCCTCTTCATACCCGCTTGTCCCGTTTATCTGTCCTGCCAGAAACAACCCAGAGACTTTTCTGGTCTCCAGATTGTGTTTTAGCTGGACTGGGGGACAATAATCGTATTCTATCGCATAGCCGTAATGAATAATCCGCGCATTCTCCGTCCCGGGTAGTAATTTGAACATTCGTTCCTGCACATCCTTTGGCAAAGAAGTGCTTAGACCGTTGCAGTAGATAGTCGATTGTTCTTCATCTTCAGGTTCCAAAAACACCTGATGCCGCTTCTTATCCGCGAAGCGTAAGATTTTTGTCTCAATACTCGGGCAATACCGGGGACCTGTGGAAGTGATCTGTCCCGAATAAAGTGGTGCACAATGCAGATTTTCTCGTATTAGATTATGTATCTTTTCATTCGTATAGGTTATCCAGCACGGAAGCTGCGGGCGAGTTATCGTTTCGTTCATAAATGAGAAAGGAACCGGTTTTTCATCCCCCTGCTGGACCTCGAGCTTGTCCAAATCGATTGTCGCAGCATCCAGTCTGGCCGGTGTGCCGGTTTTCAGTCTTTCAAGTTTCAGCCCAAGCTGCCGGAGACTTTCCGAAAGTTCATTGGCGGCCGGTTCACTGAGCCTTCCGCCAGCGAACTGTTCTGTTCCTATATGCATCAAGCCACCAAGAAATGTCCCTGTCGTTAGAATTACCGTTGGAGCGCTGTATATCCTTCCATCACTGCAGCGTACGGCCCGCACTTTTTTTTCTCGGGTTATAATCTCAGCCACTGTCGCTTCAACTATCGTCAGATTCGTGGTTTGTTCGAGCTGCATACGCATATAATCTTTGTATTTGTATTTGTCGGCCTGCGCACGCGGGGCCTGTACAGCCGGCCCCCTTGAGCAATTCAACAAACGAAACTGTATCCCCGTTGCATCTATCGCCAACCCCATCAATCCCCCCAGTGCATCGACCTCGCGCGCAATCTGACCTTTTGCAAGGCCGCCGATAGCCGGATTACAACTCATCTTCGCTATCGTGTCTTTGCTTATGGTTAAAAGGCAGGTTTTGGCGCCGACTTTCGCAGCAGCATTAGCAGCCTCGACACCGGCATGACCTCCACCTATAACAACGCAATCAAACTCATTTGTTTTCATTTGACCGTGTCAGCGCAACTGCAGATGCAATGGCGAAATTCGCTGTATGTGTAATGCTTATACTTATATGTTTAATTCCAAGTTTGCCGGCAATTTTTTTCACCTCGCCACCCAGAGTAACCTCCGGCTGACCACTACTATTGTTTATTACCTCCACATCCGTCCAGGCTATTTTACCTCGCCATCCCGTACCCATTAGTTTAAGAACGGCTTCCTTGGCCGCGAAACGACCGGCTAATTTCTCTATTCCATTTTTATTTGCCTCGGCATAGGCCTGTTCGGCCGCGGTGAAAACCCTCTGAATGAACCGTTTGCCGTGACGCTCTACCATCGCTTCTATCCGTGGACAATCTACAAGATCAATACCGTGTGCTACAATCTCCATCCGTTAACCAACTTTCTAAAGTGACTCTAACCAAATCTGTACCTGAAAATTCAGGCAACAGCTAACTGCGTCTTTATTTGAAATTACTCTATTGTTATTTTTCGTATTTATATCTGTCTCTTTTTAGTTTTACCTTCTTCTTAAATTTCTTGGCATTCCCATGCCAGCTCCGGGTAACGCCGTATTTGTTTCCTTGCGGCTCTGTGTCTCCGTACCTTTGTATATATTTCTTTTTACCGTTACCGATTGATCTCGCATTTGATATATCTTATCCAGGCAAAATTCTACAAAATCATCTGTTTTGCTTAATTCCGCCTGCTGTAAGAGTTCGGCATTTACTTGTTTAATAACCTCACTCTGGCGGTCGAAAACAATCTTCCCTCGCACTTTCTCCTGTACATCCACAAAAGGCTCATAACCGGCCGATTGTTTTGCCTCCAGCTTCATTATGAAAACATGTTCCGCAGTTTCAATTAACCCCGCAATCTGACCAGGCTCGGTGTTATCTGCTTTAGTAGCAAGCATATCATAAGGCTCAGCCAACGAACCAGGCCTCACCGGCTTCCACAATCCGCCTAACTCTCGCATAGGCCCGTGAGAATATTGCCTGGCCAACTCGCCGAAATCTTCACCCGACCGTATGCGTGTGAGCAATCTGTTAGCTAACAGCTTTGCAAGCTCAGGGCGTTTACCCGGCTCCCATAATTTCAGCTGGCCCGGCTGAATATCAATCAGTCGAAATTGTATGATCGCAGGTATGGCAAAAAATTCATCTTTCATCTCGTTGTAACAATCCATCAGCTCACGATGACTAACAGGTCTGTTATTTGGCATTTTCTTTGATACATACCATTGAATGAGCATCGTTTTTTTTTGCTGTTCTCCAAAGCTTTTCCAGTCCATTCCCTGTTCTTGAAGTGCCTCGTCAGCCCTGATCTGGTCCCCCCCGTAGGCCATGACAAATTCTCTGGTCGCCTTTTCCACCTGTTTTTCCAGAGCCACCTCAACATTCTCACCGACTTCTCTTTCGATCTCCTGATAAAGCAGCATATTCGAAATTTTACCCATAAGAATTCCCGTAAGATGCTCCCCTACTCGTTCTTTAAACTGATCGAGTTCACTTGCCTGCGCAATCGGCTTAAAGTATTCTATTGGCGGTACATAAGTCCCTCCTAATTCCGCAGGTGACTCAATTAGCTCATCACTGGTCAGCGTCTCACCACCAACCATCAGCACCAATCCGCCCGAGGCTTCAACAAGTCTTATCTTTCTTGTGATAGTCCGGCGTTCTAATTCGGCACTACTTGGATTATTACCACCACAACCACCTGTCAGCAATAGCATGAACATCGATATAATAGCATACTTAAGCATATCTAAATCTCGCACTTACCTATATTATCATTAAAGACTCGGTTCCAATAAACTCGCCGAAACGAAAACTAACAATTACCTTTTAGCCCGATTTCATCCGCCACTTCGCGCATCCCCATAATAACATCGCTTATAAGCTCATTCAACTCAATGCCCAACATCTCGGCACCTTTTGTAATAACTGCTCGATTTACGCCTGCGGCGAAAGCCTTATCCTTCCATTTCTTTTTGACCGACTTGGCTTTCATATCAAGCACACTTTTGCTCGGCCTCACAAGTGCTGTCGCTCCTACAAGCCCAACCAGCTCATCAATTGTATAAAGCACTTTTTCCAGCTCGCTTTGAGGTTCAACATCGGTGCATATACCCCAGCCATGCGAGACCACAGCTCGGATATACTCAGTGGGCCAGTTATGGGCAGTTAAAATTTCCTCGCTCTTTTCGCAGTGCTTCTCGGGAAATTGCTCATAGTCCAGGTCATGAATTAAACCAATAACACCCCATTTTTCTTCATCGCAGGCTCTTTTTCGGGCAAAATATCGCATTACTGCCTCAACAGCCAGCGCATGTTTAATCAGTCCTTCGCTTTTGTTATATTCTTTCAGCAGCGAGAAGGCATCTTCCCGGCCTGGCTTAACTTCTGCCATAATCTTATCCCTGATATAAAGAAACTCTTCAATCTACGCAATACCTACAGTTAACTTAAGAGGATAATCTAAAAGTAAACCGGCAAAATTGCAATTCTTATTTTTCTATCGCCACAGTATATTCTTCCCTGCGTAGACCGCAATAATCTTATATTCTCAATTCTCAAACTTACTCTATAAATTCAAAATCCACTTTATTCCACCTGGTAGGATGGCATAATCCCAAAAAAATCTCCAGCAATCATAGGAATATGTCGAATATTATAATAATTGGAAAAACTTACTTAGGAGCAATAAATGAACAGGTTACATTGGCTTATTGTATTATTTGTGATTGGCATATCTGCGGGTTGTAATTCTGATATTGTAACCACTAATCACCTCAAAGCGCTTCCTCACAAGTGTGTTAATATCTCATCGTTAGAAAGTGAGAACCCACAAATAGGAAAAGTCATCAGAGACGTCATTGAAAAAGAGTTCATAAGGCGGAAAATCGAACTTTGTGACTCTGATACAGCAACAATTTTTATAACCGGAGCAACTTTTCTGACAGTAAGGGCCACCACCAATCAAGGTTTAATTGGTGATCAGGCTATCGAAAGTGTATCTCTGGTAGCTAAAAACATCAACGGAGAAGTCGTGTTGTCAGCTTCTTATGACAACAAGGACCGACTAAGCGCCAGCAAACTTGCTCAGGAATTCGGCTCGGCTGTTGCCGACAAGCTCAGGTGAAAAAATATCAAAACCGCATCGGCTTAATGCGGTTTCATCGCCTGTTCACCTTGGATTTTTTTCCTCTCATACATCTTCAAGTCAAACATCAAGATACCTCTTCCCACACCGGCCATATCGCCTCTTTTAGCAACCTGAAACGCAATGTATCGACCATCGTCACTTACCACAGGGTTCGTGGACTTGTAGCCGGGATAGTCTGCAAAAAATGTCAATCGCTGGGTCTGTCCGGAACCATCCAGAGAAAGTTTGTAGATGTCATTGTACTGTATACCTCTGGTATTGTGCTTATCACACTCGACCAGTGTATGTTTACCGTCGGGAAAAATACCTTCCGGTTCATCATACTGATTCGGTGCCCTGGAATAATTCACCACTTTGCCCGTCTCGATATCCAGTCCCATAACTTCCGTACCCTGATAGCCGTACGCGCTGAATATCAGCTCTTTTTCATCAGGAGGCCGAAGATTTTGGGTCTCAAGCCCGGTCTCAAAAGACAAATCCCTCTTATCCAAAATCTTTTTCTTATTCGCCAGTTCCGGCTTGCCATTATTGTAAACTATCTTCGCCATATAAAATGCTCCACCCTGTGTCCACACAATCCGCATATGCCTGCGCGAGACCGCCGGCCCTTCAGAACACTTTTCACCCAACGGTACAGGTGCGGCTGAAATATCTTTTTTCAGAATCCATAACTCCGCATTTTTCTCACTTCGGCTTGGCATCGGATTAGTTGCGTCGAACTGCCGAGCCCCGGATAAAAGAATATCACCATTAATCAGATACAGTGCACGCGTGTAGCCTTCGTGATAGTAATGGTGTGTCATTGCGCGGATAGTTTTTGTTTCCAGTTCCACCTCATACACATCGCCAAAAGTCTTCTCGACAAACAAAATACACTTGCCATCGTGTGAAAAGTCCGCCCTCTGGCCAAAGTGTGTTATATGCTTAATATGTGCCGGCAGCTCATCCAACGGCGACCTGTTTTCATTGTCCCGGTTTCGCCCTAAACAGCTCGCCGATAACAATCCAACCATCATATAAAGTATATATCTATTTACTTTGCGCAACATCAATCTTCTCCTGCTTATTCGTTCTCTATCGACTTTGATACTGCAATACTCCTATCGATCTATTTGTAATATCGTCCCACGTATCCAACGATAGCTTTTTTGACCTCAAGCGGCTCTATCATTCCCACCCTGCGGTAGATAACTTTTCCGCCCGGCTGAATCAAAATCGTATATGGAATACCGCCAAGTAAATCCTTATCCACCGCAGCCATAAGCTCATATTCATCTTCCGAATCGAACAGAAGATTTTTACACGATACCTGCTGTTTCTTCAAAGACGAAAGAACTCTGTTTATTCTTTTAGGTGAATCGGCACTGATGGTAATCAACTCAAAATCACGATTGCGGTACATCCGGTTCATCGTAACAAATTCCTGCAATTGCTTTACGCTTGGCCCGCTCCAGCTCGCCCAGATATTTACCAGCCTCAGTTTCCCTGAATCATTTTTGATAAGCTCCTTTATACTCTTTGCATCCGCCATCTGAACAGCAACTTTTTCTCTCGCCCACAGCTCAAGAGTCTTTTTGGCGGATTCCCGTTTATCCGCCCATTTAATTGAGCAGCCGATAGTCGGAGTTTCTTCAACCGGAACCTTTCTCCCTTTTAACAATGCTTCAATCGCATTACGCGCATCTTCGGTCTTTACCAGATGGGGCTTCTCTGAATCATCTATTCGGCCCATATAGCGCAGCGTGCGCTGTCTGTCAAAGATATAAACATGCGGCGTTCGCGCCGGCCCGTATGCAAGAGAAACCTT